>JAITKE010000031.1 GCA_031278595.1 Puniceicoccales bacterium | reverse complement strand
GATTTCTCCGAAATCGAAAGCCAGCGAAGAAATCGAGCCGAAGCGGAGAGCTTTGCACCTACTCTTGCCCAGGCCCGAAAGAGGATCACCCTAACCTCATCACGAAGCGAAAAACTTTTTATCCGGCGATGCAGAGAAAAGGTCTAGACAAAACGTCCGACGCCGAGAGATTTTTTCCGAAAAATCCATGGCCGAACTGACCCTCATTCTCCTCTCGCAGGAGGCCTACCGCGAGCGCATGCTCCGATGGGAAGTGCTGAGCCAGGCCTATGGCTATACGACCGCTTTTGCCCGGCGGCATCGGCGCCACGACATTCCGGACGTTTTTGACCACATCCACGCCCAGAGCCGCAAAGCCGGTTCGTCGAACTTCCTCTTTGTCGACCACTACGCCATCGAACGGTGCTTCCCATCGCTCAAGCAGCACTATCCGCTCTTCCTCCACAGCTCCCAATGGTTCCAATTCCTGAAGCACTACCTCCCGCCCGCCTGCGCCATCGACGCCGACGTCTTCGCCCTCATCCAGGCGAGCAGCGCCCGCTTTCAGGACGAGGCCCGTTCCGCCGCCGTGCTTCTCAAACTGCTCTACCGCTTCGCCCAGCTGGAAGGACTGCCCGTCCGCCAGAATTGGCTGCTCCCCCATAGAGAGGCCGAAGCGCTCCGCCGCATCCTGCACCAGCCGCTCGCCGCCATCAGCACCGACCAGGCCTCCCGTCTCGCCCCCATCGCCACCCATTTACACCAATGGATTCTCCAGCATTCCGATCACGCCGCCATTTCTTTTTCTTCAAACCTATGAAGAGCGCTTCATTTCTTCACAGAATTTTCCGGAAGATACAACGAAACCAAAGACCTTCGGGCGTACAGATCTTGCAGGTCGGCAGAAAGCAATAAATTGGCTGCTTGATAAGAGTTGGCTGTTTACGCAACCTATAGCTGAAGAAAGACGACCATTACCACTTACGATGATATTGCGTAGCGCTGCAGAACGTCTACTACATGAATTAACCCATCGGTATCACAGGGCACTGGGACCTGAATACTTTTCAACGGACGACCTTCTCCCAGTTGTCAACTATAGTATACTGCATGACCCATTCGTCAATTACCCTGCACTGTTTTATCCGGCACTGCTCCCGGAAAGGATGGATCCCATCGTGGAGCAGCTAAGTGCATATATTGGCACGCTCGGCGATTTAAATTATTTACGCAAGCGTTTCAGAAATCTGATGATAGTACCATGCTTGCTGCATAATATGATGACGGTTTCAGGATTAGCCACAGCAGAAGATTGGTTTGAGGAGGATGAGAATGAGGAGGAGCGTGAGCGTAGACAGCTGTTCGAAAACCCTACGCCGGAGCTATGCAAAGCCATCGCCCGAACACTCTACACTCTTGCATGCTGTTTTAAGCAATACGGAAATCCAGGCTTCAAAACATATAAATTCGAAATTCTAGGCTTCGAAACAGAGATTCAGAGACCTATACCTCACGAAGAGATTTGGAGACCTATTTGGACGGATACCGAAGAGATGCTTACGATAATGGGACTTTTTCCGTTCATCACTACGGAGGGTGTACGCTATGTCATCGTCGATCGGCAAAATCAGAACGCTTGGCGTGGCCGCGATAATAGACGCACTGAGCTTTATCACGATTGGATCGATGCTAACTCCGCCAATAGGTTAATCATGAAAATTCTATCGAAAGAGCCGTATCCGGACGTCGCAGCGCCTCCAGTGCCTTCAGAGCTGTAGTTCTTTACGGACGTAACTTTCGAACCTCTTAATGAACCCTTCCCGATCCTGAAACAGGATTATCCGGAATTGAAAGGTCCAAGACGGATGCCCTAGAGGGTGTCGTCAAAATCAAGCAGCCAAAAGGAAGAGAGAACGGACATGGAATGCGGAGACAAAGGAGAGAATATTTTTAAAATATCAAGTGAAAAGGGAACGCCATGCTTTCATTCTGAGGAAAGTATAATCCAAGCTAGGCAAAGCCAGGCCCAATTAAGAAAATATCCTTGTTTTTCAGGAAAATATAACAAAAACGGCGAGAGAAAACGATGAAGACAGGAGGAAGCTTGTATTTTCAAAATCGATGAAAACGGAAGACTTATATTTTCGAAATTTCAGCCTGGGCGGAGCCTGGGCGGCACGGTGCTTCTGCCGAGAAAGGACAAGAGCCGAGGAAGAGGAAGAAGAGGAGGAGGAAAAACCCGCTCCGGAAGCGGCGTCGGCCCTGATCCAAAAATGCTTCCTTCGGGAGAGAAAGATCTTCCTCTGGGGCAAAATCGACGACACATCGGCGAAAGATGTGACGGAAAAAATGCTCTACCTGGAGCTGAAGGAGCCGGGAAAGCCTCTCCAATTCTTCATCGACACGCCCGGGGGCTCGGTCACTTCCGGCATGGCGATCTACGACACGATGCAGCTGATCCGCTCGCCCATCCAGGTGATCGTCACAGGCTTGGCGGCCAGCATGGGCTCCATCCTCCTGTCGGGAGCACCCAAGGGCCAGCGCTTTTTATACCCGAGTGCTCGGGTCCTGATCCATCAGCCCCTGATCGCGGGACGCTTCCGAGCCCAGGCCGTTGACATCCATATCCAGGCGCAGGAGATGGAAAAAACCCGCGACGAGTGCAACCGCATCCTGGCCGCGGCCTCCGGCCAGCCGCTAGAGAAAATCCAAAAGGATACGGATCGCGACTTCTACATGAATGCTAAAGAGGCCATCGCCTACGGCCTGGCCGATGCCATCGTCGAACGCCTATGGTAGAATCTAGGCGATTATTGTATCTGGGTTTTGCTTCAGGCGAAGATTTTCATTCAGCCGATAACTGGCCACAATCCGCTCCCGTGGCCATCGGGCGAGAAGTACCTTATGTGTGTTGACATTTTCCCGAAAGATTGGGGTCAGGGAACGGTAATCCAAAATATCCACGTGATAGGGGAGCATACTTACCTCCTTTCGAGACAGAGGACCTATTTCTGTATTTTGTTGCTCATGCAAGTGGCGAAAAATCGCCTTCCAGCAGAGATCATAGGCCACCTCGAAGGCCTGAACGACCCCCTCCTTGCACCACCCGACGAATTTTGCTTTTGTCTTTGTCTGATGATTCCTGATTGCCTGATTTCTGAAATTTCTGAAGCGGTATTGCCTCCAGCACCTTTAGGGCGTCTTCCAGCGCACCAACAGATTTTTCCAATTTTTCATAGTCAAATTTCTCCGGCCGCATGATGAAGAATAATACAAAGAGTAAAACCTTCAATGAGCAACTCGTCTTTGGTCACTCTATTAGACATAATATATATTATGCGAAGTTAGTCGCCCGTTGTGCGGGCCAACAGAGGAACGGAAAAAATTGGCAGAGCGTTTCAGTTTTCAGAGCTGCCTTTGGCTTCCAAAGGAAGCGGCCCGCCTACGGCAGGCCCCGCCGAAGCCCCCTCCGGGGGCTTCGGCACAAAGGCAGCCGCGGTCCTGGGGCCCATGCCACAACGACTCTCGTATTTCTTTTCTCTGAGGGGAAGTTGTGAAGGGCTGAATGGGGTACGGATGGCCCCCTGGCAAAGCCAGGCGGCCCGCGCAGCGGGCACGATTCCGAAGGAACCGAAAAGCCAACCCCTATCCCGTTCATCCTCACTGATCCATTTCAAAGAGGAGCAAACGCATTTATCCAGGTGCGACAACAGCTACGGCGCCTCCAGTGAAACACCTTCAGCAAATCGAACAACTCCAGCGATCCGCGCTGGGCTTTAAGCCTAGGGCTTTGAAGCCCAGCGCCTGCTGCGCGGAGCGCAGCAGCAAAACTTAAAAGTTTTGGGATCGCTGGAGAGGAGACAGCCGGCGAGGAGGCCAGCAACGAGGAATGGTGAGAATGAGACCAATGAACTAACTCAATAGGCCAATAGTACCGTGGTAGCGAACCAACAGCTCCATAGGACGGGTTCTTCCACATTATTTAAAGTTCTCCCCCTACTTCGCCTCTTTTTTCCCTACTCCGCTTCTCCTTCCAGATCTAGGCCCTGGGCGTGGCGTTCGCGGGAGATGTAGACCCAGCGTAGGACTTCGGCCACCGGTTCCATGAGCTCGCGGGGGATATAGTCCAGCACCGTGCTCATGTCCATCAGCGCATGGGCGAGCGGCACATGACGCATGATAGGAATGCCTTCTTCCCGGGCGACGGCGATCATACGCTCCGCCACCAGACCAATGCCCTTGGCCAGGATCAGGGGGAAGGGGCACAGCTGCTTTTCCGGTTCGTAGAGCAGGGCGATGGCGATGTGGGCCGGATTGGTCACGACCACACTCGCCCCCTTCGTCCGCTGGGGGGGATCCTGTTCGATCATCTCCCGATGGATCTGCTTCCGCTTGCCCTTGATCTGGGGATCGCCCTCGGATTCCTTGTACTCCCGCTTCACCTCGTCCTTGCTCATCTTGAGCTGGTTCGTCCAGTTGCGCCGCTGGAAGGCGTAGTCCGCCACGGCGAAGAGGATGTAGGCGAAGATGACGCTGTTGGAAAAGCGCTTCAGCACCGCCGGCAGTAGCTCCACCACGCCCTCGATGCCGGTCAGCGGCAGTACAAGCAGGTCACGGATGACATTTTTGATGACGAGGAAGATGAGGATCGAGAGGCAGAGGATCTTGACGATCGACTTCCCGAGCTCGAAGAGATTCTTTTTGGAAAAGATCTGCTTCAGCTTCGAGGCCGGGTTGATCCGGTTGAGGTCGGGCTTCAGGGGCTGCGTCGTGAAGAGCACGCCCACCTGGGCGAAATTAGCCACCAGGGCCAATAGAACGACCACGCCTCCCACCGTCAGAATGATGGAGAGCATCTGCCAGATAATATCCCAGAGGATCGCCTCGTAGGTCTCGTCGAAATTTCTCGCAAAATAATAGGACGGGATGAGGAGGAGCTGGCAGAGTTTTTGGACGATCTTTTCCCAGTTCATGCTGATGTAGCTGAAGAGACCGACGACGAGGACGGCGGAGTTGAGGTCCGTGCTCTTGGCGACGTTGCCCTTGTTCCGCGCATCGCGGAGGCGCTTGGGGGAAGGCGGCTCGGTCTTCTCGCTCATAGCTGAAAGAAGTGGTTGATGAACTGGGACATCTTGCCCTTGCCGTAGAAGTAGTGCCGGAAGAGCTGGCCCAGGAAGGAGAAGTAGAGCAGCAGGAAGAACATCGACAGCCAGCTCTTGATCGGCATCGCCAGGACGAAGACATTGAGCTGCGGCGCGAAGCGGCTCACCATGCCCAGGCCGAATTCCGCCAGGAACAGGACGATCAGCACCGGAGCGCAGAGGCAGAAGGTCACCTCCATCAGCTCATCGGCGAAGAGCAGGAAATAGTGCGAGAGATCCGACTCAATAGTGATGGTCAGCTGAAAGACCGGCCAGATTTCATAGGTCTTGTAGATCAGCGTCATGAAGAACAGAAATCCACCGGTGGAGAAGAAGAACACGGTCAGCATCTGAAGGAGGAAGCTGCCCAGGAGGGAGGTCTGGGTGCCGGCGATGGCGTCGAAGGTGGTGGCCATGGAGGCCCCGCGCTGGATGTCGATGATGAAGCCGACGCTTTCCCCGACGAAGAAGATGAAGGTGCCCACGAAGCCCAGCATCAGGCCGATCACCACCTCTTTGAAGATGATCGCGAAGAGCATCAGCATAGGAAGTTCCTCTTTGGGGAGGGTGGGATAGAGGAAGTAGAAGAGCGGCAGGGCCATGCCCAGGATGATGGCGTTGCGCCCCGTCCCGACGATGAACTGCTTGGAGAAGACGGGGATGATGGCCAGGGCGGCGGCCAGGCGGGCGATGGAGATGAGGAGCAGGAAGCAGATGCGGGTCAAGTCACTCAGGGCCGAAGAATCCATTGCCGCCGTCGCCTATTTCTTGATCAGGATGGAAAAGGTCGAGAAGAGTTGATCGGTGAAGCGCAGCAGTTGCCCCCCAATCCAGTAGGAGGATAGGGAGAGGATGATGACGATGCAGAAGAGCTTGATGGCGAAGCCCAGGGTCTGCTCCTGGATCTGCGTCAGGGCTTGGATGAGGCTCATGCCGAGGCCCACGAAGGTCGCCACCAGGATCGGCGGCATGCTCAGCATGAGCACCAGGATCATCGCCTGCGCCGTCAAATTGATGATGTCGCTATGATTCATATCCCTAAAAAACCCTTTCCGAAGGCAGTGTAGTGCCCCTGGGCGAATGTTCAAGCTTCCTTTCGGCGCTTTCCCTGGGGATTCTCCGGCTGCTCTTTTTTTTGCCGCCGCACTCGCCGAAGTTTGAAAAATCCTCCGACATTGTTGTATTGTCGAATTTTTCGGTATTGCCCCGGCCGCGGAGAAAAATATCATACTGAAGAGGAATCGTCGCATTTTTTCTTGCGGCGAAGATACCGCGCCGTATAGCTTGCCTCCAAAAGTGTTCTCCATGTACAAAGTTTCCCTTCCTCTGCGAATTTGCTTAGCCGTTGTTATTATGGCTTGCTGTTCCTGCTGGAGCCACGGAAAAATCGATAAAACTTGGACACACTACGACGGTTCTGGGTCGGAACGATCCATCGAAGATTTTTGGAACGAGCTGAAACATGGACTTAATCCTGACTTGGTGGCCCAAGCCGACGCTCAGCGTCAAGAGATCGAATCTTTGGGATTGCGGCTCGGCGTTCCGCCAGAAAATGCTTCTTACCACATATGGGATATTTTCAAGGATAGAGCTGACAATTCAATTTCTTTCGAATTGGCGCCGGGTCTTTTCTCCTCTGCTGGCGCGCAAGCTTTTCACTGTGCCGTAAAGATCTTCGGCAAAGGCTGCTGGAATCATCCCTGGGATGTAATGCCCGGACGCGATCCGTTGCCTCATGCCTCTTCTCTGCCTGTTGGTTTTCTCAGTAGGTCTTATGATCCATCGGATGCGAGCTCCAATGAGTCTTTCCACATTGATGGTCTTTCGAAAGGTCGTGGGGGCATCCTATTCGCTTATATTCCTCCGATACAATCGAGTTCTGCCGCCAAAGTTCTCGTCATCCGAGTGCGCGTCTTTGAGTCGAGTTCTCCGCAGGAGCGCTTTATCCAAATGCTCAATCCTCACTGGAAAATCGAAAATGTCTCTGGCGATGGAAATTGCGCCTATTGGGCTGTGCTACGATCGCTCCAGGAATTGCAGTTGCACGACAGCTCGCTTGAGCTTAGGAAATTTGAAGTAGTGCCTGGGAATTACAATGCCCTAAATCCTCAACCAGAGGACTATCAATTAATGAATCGCTTACGCCGAGCGACGAGTGAAGAGGCTAAAAGAGAAATTGTTGCCACGAACTGGAATGTCATACGAGAGCATATGATTGGAGTTCTTTCCTTAAATCATCCGGAGGGAAGCCCTGCTGATCAATTCATTATACCTGAAAAATTGAATCTAGAAAATATTCGAATGGATAGGTTTCAGGCAATGATTTCTCTTTTCTGTGATCTCGATATAAGCCTGTTTCGTTGGGATTTGTGTGCCCAGGTTTCATCTGGAACCCGGGATAGTCTTGAGAAATTGCAGGAAAATGAAAGGAGAAACAATATTCTTAGGCCAACTGAACCTGAACACTATCGCTATTTGATGGAACGAGTGGAGCCTACTGACCTTTGGTTGAGAGCAATCGATGTGCAGCATTTAGCCCAGGCTATGAAGTTACCCCTCTTGCTTATCGCTCCGAGAGATCAGAACCCGGCTGCCGCGAATCTTACCGGTACCATAAAGGATAAAATAGGATGTTTTTTCTACGATGAAAACGGGAAAACCCTTCTCATCAGTACGGATTCTCGTTTGCTCGGGGATGGATGTCCGGCAAGGATAGCGGAGCTTTTAAGCCAGTATCCCAACACCGTCAAATTTGTTTACAACGGCATCAACCACTTCCTGGCTATTGTCGGGGAAGAGTGATTCGGCTTGTGATCCTGCGGCTTTGGCGCGATGGCCTCTTTGCAGAGCAAAGGAGGCCAGAGGCCCCGCGAAGCGGGCCTCTGGCCGAGGTCGCCGGCCGCGCGGCTCCGCCGCGCGCCGGCGACCGGCCATCGCGCCAAACCACAACGTTCCATGCCACCAAGCCATCACACTCCACAAGCGCCCCGGCTTGGGCCCCCTCATCCTCCTGTGACCGCCTCTCACCTCTCCGCATGCCCTAGAAGGTTTTTGCCGCCGCCTTTGCAGCGGGACAAAAGGCAAATTCCTTTTGCATTTTGTCCCGCTGTTGTCCGCTTCGCGGACGAGCCCGAAGGGCTCCAAAGGCGGCGGCCCCGCGACACCTCTGCCGAAGACTGAAAAATCCTCCGGCGTCGTTGGCTTGAAAAGCTCTCCAGTATTGTCGAATTTTTCGGTATTGCCCCGGCCGCGGAAAAAATACAATGCCGGAGGAAAGATATCGCCGCATTTTTCCCTTGCGGGGGAGGTTTTTCAGCCCAGAAAGGCAAAATATGAGAAAAAGCTTTCCGGAGAGCCTTACGCCCCTGGCCGTCGGCCTGATCCTCTCCCTTGCCTGCGGTCGGAGCTTCGGCTATTTTACGATCGACCGCAAGGTCGATGAAGCGGAATTCTGGAGAGCTCCGCTGGGGAATGATTCTTTCCGCAGCCAGGCCTGGGGAAATCAGGAGCGGTATGCGGAGCATCAAGGAGAGATTGAGCTCCAGCTTACCCGCCTGGGCATTCCGTCCAATCGGGTGAGCTTTTTCATCCGTGATTTTTATCGATGGACCACCGGTGAGCAAAATGAGGATTATTCCTTCCGTTTTCCTTCCCGGACGAGCATGGATGCCTTAAATATTGCCTTCCTGTCCTCGTTCCTATCAAAAGCGACCTTGAATCATCCTTTCCCGTTTGCGCTAAAGATTTTTTCGAGCAAAAAGGGGGTTTTGGTGCGACCCTACGACACGGACGAGGCGGCGGAAAGCAGTTCCTCTTCTCCGGCCGTGGCCTCTCTCCCCGACGGTTTTTTCAAGAGGAATGGGAAAATTGGTTCCCATGAGGAGCCCATCCATATAGGGATAGATGGAGGATTTCATGCCGGCGATGGCTTCATCTTTTTTTTCTTCTTTCCCGCTCCTGTTTGCGCCGATAATAAAGACAGCGTTCTCCTCATCCGTTGCCGTTTCTGGCAACACCAAGATCCACGGGAGCTGATCTTTCAGGCCATCGATCCCGAGCTAAAGCTAAGCGAAACCAGCTATACTCCAGCGGATCTGCGCAGGGAAGTCGCAGGGGAACCGAACAGCAGGACCGCGATTTTCGTCCGAGAGCTGGAAACCACTCAAGGGCGGTCGTACAGATTTTTTGCCACAAACGAATGCGATGAAGACATATCTTCCTTCAACGCAGGAGGAGCGAACCAATGCGACATTCCGAATGGTGACCCAACGTCAATCGACCAGTTATATTTAACAGTAAAACTGCAGGCATTGGCCAATTTTTACCGATTTCCGAAAAAACCGGAAGCCCTGGCGCTGTTCTGGCCTTGTGGTCAAGATGAGGAACTCTTTCGGAGAACTAATATCAGACTCCCTTATTCCGGAGATAACCCTAGATACAATCACCTTCTCGTTCTCAAGGATACCTCACAATCCCAGGGGGCAGCTTCCTCCAGCGGCCCCGAGTCGCCCGACTCGGGCCGAGCCGCATCGCCCCAAGGGACAGAAGAACAAGACCAAGGTTCAGGAGGTTCAAGCCAAGGGACAGAAGAACAAGGCCAAGGTCCAGGAGAGCAAAGTCCAACGCCTCCCCCTCAACAACAGAACCGAGGAGTAGATACAAGCCCAGCGGAGAACCCAAGCCCGGAAGAAGGCCAGGGCGGAGTTCAGGGAAATACGGGAGAAAGGCCCGTCTTGTTCCCATCAGGTATGAGTGGAAGATCATACAGGCTGGAGGAATTGCCACACGAACTGCGCTTTGTGCCCCTCTCGCTACATTCGGTGACCAACGTTTGCGGAATTTTGGGTAAGATTCAACTTACTCTTCAGAATGGCCCATGGGAGACCACACTCAGGGAGATGGAGTCATTTTACCATTGCCTGCAGGAGCACTACGGCATACTCGATTCCTATGACAGAAGAACAGCGACTATATCAGAGAACAACATCATACATGTCATTCGGGTTCGTTGCGAAAGGGCTATCCAGCTCTTAGACCAACTGCAGCAGCAAATAGCCGAACTGAAAAACGACCTCCAAACGTATCACGACGAAAATTCTCCCAACCGGCGAAATTCTCCTAGGTACCGAATGAACGGTTCCTGCATTCGGCATTGACCAGCGCTGGACGGGCGGTTCCCGTCAGCCCCGAACCTCGAAGAATTCTCTGGAATTAAGGGCCAGGCGATGGGACAGTTCCGAAAGAGGAAGATGGAGGATTGAGGCAATGGACTGGGCGATGAGCGGCAAGTGGGCGGGCTCGTTGGGTCGGCCGCGGTGGGGATGGGGGGCCAGGTAGGGAGCATCGGTTTCGATCAGGAGGCGATCCGGGCCCTGGGCCTTCAGGGCCGCCCGGGTCTTATCGGCGTTCTTAAAAGTCACGATGCCCGTGAAGGAGGCCCGCATGCCGCCGGCGTTGAGCACCTGCACCTCTTCCGGCCCCTCGGAGAAGCAGTGGAAGACCACTCGGGAGCCGTCGACCCGACTTCGCCTTAAAATATCCAGTGCCTCCGCAAAGGCCTGGCGCGCATGGACGACGACGGGGAGCTCATGCCGGACTGCCCAGCGCAGCTGCTCCTCGAAAAAGCTCTTCTGCTGCCGGATGAGGGCCTCCCTCTCCGCCAGGGCCCCCGGCAGACGGGAGTAGTCGAGGCCGATCTCCCCTACTCCCACGAAGCCTTTGCGCGTTCGGTAGAAGTCCCAGGAGGCGAGGATTTTTTCCAAATCTTCGACCGAAAGACCGGCGAGATTGAGCGGATGGAGGCCGACGGTAAAGGAAAGGAAGTCGTGGTCCTCGGCCGCCCGGGCATAGAGGGCCATGTCGCTGACCTGCGTTCCGATGGCGATCCAGTGCCGAACGCCGGCCGCCCGTGAGCGTTGCCAGGCCGCATCGAACTGGCCGCCGGTGAGGAGCTCATCCGGATGGCAGTGGGTATCGATCCAGTCCAGGGAAGAAGTTTCGGAGGCAATGCTGTCCATCGTTGCTCTTCCAATGTCGTGGAGCTTCAGGAGCTGAGGGAGGAAATTTCGGAGGAACTGTCCATCGTTGCTCTTGCAATAAAAGGGAGCTTCAGGACAGCAATTCCCTCAGTACCTGGTCGATGAGCTGGGGATTCGCCTGGCCTTTCGTCTCCTTCATTACGGGGCCCTTGAGGGCATTGAGTGCATTCACCTTTCCACTGCGGTACTCCTCCACCGGCTTCGGGTGCGCGGCGATAATCTTTTGGCAGAGGGCGACCAGCTCCTCCCGTGGGAGGCTTTGACCCAGACCTTTTCTGCGCACAAGCGCTTCGGCGGGCTCGCCGCTGCGGAAGATTTCGACGAAAAGGTCCTGGGCCACCTGTTTGGAGATCTTTCCCTCTTCGGAAAGGCGGACTAACTCGGCCAGATTCTCCGGCTTCAGGGGCATGATCCGGAGCGGGATCGATTCCGATCCGCCCAGTTCCCGCAGGAGATCATTGGCCACGAACTTGGCGATGGCCTGCGGGGCGTGGTAGTGCCGAAGGGCCTCTTCGAAGAAGCCGGCCAAGGCCGCGTCGGGACAGAGGACGGAGGTGATCGTATAGGGCAGGCCGTAGTCCGCCTGGTAGCGCTCCTGCTTGCGAAAGGGCAGCTCCGGCAGTTCCGCCCGCAATGGGGCCAGGGTCTCCTCGTCGATCCTAAGCGGCATCAGGTCAGGATCCGGAAAGTAGCGGTAGTCATCGGCCATTTCCTTGTTCCGCATACCCAAGGAAACATGCTGCTCCGCGTCCCAGCGACGGGTCTCCTGCTCCACCTGTCCGCCGTTCCGCAGGACTTTTTCCTGCCGGGAAATCTCGTAGGCGAGGCCATTTCTCACCCCCGAGATGGAGTTGAGGTTCTTCAGCTCGACCCGGGTGCCGAGGGTCAGGCTTCCCTTTGGCCGCAGGCTAACATTGGCATCGCATCGCAGCTGGCCCTTTTCCATGTCGCCATCGGATATGTCGGCGTAGATCAGGTGCATCTGGAGTGAGTGGAGGTAGGCAAAGGCCTCGTCGGGGGAAAATAGGTCCGGTTCCGAGACGATCTCCAGCAGCGGTACTCCGGCACGGTTGTAATCCACCAGGCTGTCCTCTTCACCATGGCTCAGCTTGCCGACATCTTCTTCCAGGTGGATGCGGTTGAGCGCCACCCGGCGGTGCTCGCCCATGAGATTTCGGGCGCGGCCCGGCAGCTCGATCTCCACAGAGCCTCCGCGGCAGAGCGGCTGGTCGTACTGGGAGATCTGGTAATTCTTCGGGCAGTCCGGATAGAAGTAATGCTTCCGATCCCATTTGCAGAGCCCGGCGATGGAGCAGCCGAAGATCAGGCCGGCCTTGATACCCTGCCGAATGGCTTCATGGTTGAGCACCGGCAGAGCGCCCGGCAGGCCCAGCACCACCGGATCCGTCAGCGTATTCGGTTCGGCACCGTAGTCGTAGGGACAGCCGGAGAAGAGCTTCGTGCGCGTCCTGATCTGCACATGCACCTCTAGCCCAATGACCGCTTCGTAGGACATAGTTTAAAACCCGTAGGACCTATACACTAAAACCTCCCCTTCGCCCCTCTCTTCTAAAACCTCTCTCTTACCCCTCTCTTCCGAGCGCTCTTCCGAAAAATCCTTCCCCCAGAGAAAAGCTCTCTCTCTCCTTGCCAAGGGGAAAATCGCAGAATAGGGTGGACAACTGCGATGGAACGGATAGTTCTTCTGTAAATCTCAGAAAACTGCCATCCCCGATGATTACCCCTAGAAATCTTACCTCCACAAGAGGCTTGCAGCCGGCGGAGGAATTTTTATACTTCGGCTGGCCTATGCCTAGTTTTTATTCTTGCCGAGAGGAGTCTTCTCTAACATACAGAGCCACAGCATTTTTACCGATTTAGCCCATGCTCCATTATTGCTCCAATTCTTCCTTTCTTCGAGGAGTCTGTCTGGTGCTCATCGTCGCCTGTGGCGGCGGCTTGAGCCATGGGCAGATCGAGGTCGCCTGGAGAGAGCCCTACGGGAATTCCTTACCTGCTCGCTCCGTCGACGCCTTCTGGGACGAGGTGACGTGGAAGAACCTCGCTGAAGCAGAGGATATAACGAAGGACCGCGCTGAAGTCGATGCTTGGATTCTTCGGCTCGGGATTCCGGCAGAAAATGTATTTTATCACCTCTGGGATATTTTCAGGGATAGCAATGACAACCAGATCCGTTTCGCACTACCGGAAAGCATTTTTTCGGCCGCTTCAGGAACGCATCCTGTGGTTGTGAGGTGCATCGGAGCCAATCGCTGGCGAAATCCTTGGGACCAATCGGCCGATCCAGCCCAGGCAGGGTTCCATTGCCGATCACTCCCCAATGGTTTTTTCGTCCAGAACTACGATCCGGCTGATTCGAATCATAACACGCTGATCGACATCACTGGCATCGCCGACGCCAAGGGTTTCCTCTTCATCGTCTTCCTGCCTCCCTCAATCAATGCCTCAACTCCCTCAGCTGATGCCTCAAGTCTTCCAGCCGACGGATCAACTCCTCCAGCTGACGGCGCCCCTCCTCCCGCTGATGTTCTACCTCCCTCAGCCGACAATTCAGTTGGCCGAATCCTCGTCATCCGCGCGCGCGTATGGACCATGGGCGGGAAACTACGCTTCATCAAGAGGATCGACTCCCACCTGACCCTCAAAGATGTGATTGGCGATGGGAATTGTGGCTACTGGTCCATCTTCGAATCTATCCGAGAACTGCACACCCGAAGCCTCCTCCCCGCCAATTCCACGCCTATAGTCCAGGCGGTGATAAACAGACTCGGCGATCTCAACACACAAAATCCCGTAAGAGAGGATTATGACCTGATGAATCAGCTACGCGCGGCCACGCATCATCCTAAAATAAAAGAGCTATGCGAGAGGCAGATTGCAAAATTGGAAGAATATCTCGATGAGTCGGGCCCAAGCCCCCAGAAAACTTCTGGTTTGAGCAACATTTTTTCGTCCAACCCACAGCTTCCAGAAGATTATGGAAAAGCGGCCGAAGACTGGCAGGTCGAGCAGCTGAGAAACATAGCTAGCTACGTAGAGAAATCGGCAGAACAAATTCAACTAAGTACAAACCACGCACATGTTCAAGGTCCAACACAACAATATTGGCTCGAGTTTGAAGACAATGGCTCACGTTTAGCCCAGGTCATAGGCTTACCTTTCTTTGACATCGAACCACCAATACCAGAAGAACATCAGCAAGGCACTATGAATAACTACCTAAAAGACTACCCAGGGGCCACCCAAGAGGAAAAGCAAGAAGTTTTAAATCACATAAAGCAATACCACTCTAAAGCCTTCGACGCCAGAGGCGATTATCATTCTTGGACAGAGGCCTATATTGGAGAAGGCCAAGGCAATGCTCGCCTAGGGTATAATGCCAGCGCCTACTCCACAGACCCCTCTGAAATCGCAGTCTATCTCCAGAAAAACCCCAACGCAGTCAAGATATACGGGTCACGCGGCCACTTCAATGCCATCGTCAAAGATGAGTGAAGGAGGAGGTTCTTAATTTACAGAGACCCATAAGCGTTTACTTGCGAAAAAAACCATGAGCATTTTCCAAAAAACTTCCCGCCTTCACCTGAAGGAGCTCGGCCTCGGCCTTTATATTCTTAGCCTTACGCCCGGCGGCTACGCCATTCCCGAATCTCTGTGGCAAACCTATACGAAGGATCAGGTCGACGATTTCTGGAAGGAAGCACAGCATGAGCTCACTGAAACACTAAAAGAAAATGACCGAAGGCGACGGGAAGAAATCGAATCTTGGCTGCTGCGATTGGGGGCACAGGATGGCCCTATTTCCTATCACATACGGGATATCTACCCCGATGTAGCCAGCCCTGCTCCTGTTGCCCCTCGCGGCGCTCGCGCTTCCCGCAATCCCCCTGCCCCTTCCTCTGACAGCATCAAGACTCCCTTTCAATTGCCATCGAGCGTTACGCCCTCCAATGAAATCCGCTTCTGCGCCGTAAAAATATTTTGGCCGAATAATCTCTGGCAACACCCTTGGGACCAGGCACCTGGCCTAGTTCAAGCATCCAATCCACCTCAAGCGCCTACTCCAGCCCAAGGGTCCAACCCAGTCCAAGCACAACCTCATCGCATCTCCCTACCCAGTAATTTTCTTCTACGGAATTATAATCCAGCCAGTCCGAAGAACGGCGAGCAGATGGATATCAGTCCTTTTCAACACAAGCAAGGCTTCTTCTCTATTGTTCTCCTCCCCCCATTATCTGGCGACGCCGCTCCACAAGTCCTGGTCATCCGAGCCCGCATTTGGAAATCAAACAACGAAGCAGAGCGTTTCATTCAAAAACTCCGATCTCGCCCGAAAATTGAAATGGCCGACTCGGGCCCCAACAACGACTACCTGGCGGTGCTACGGGCACTAAAGGATTTGCAATCCCAAGCACCGGTGCCAAGGGATTTGTTTCCCCAAGGTGACGCGGGAGAGCCGAATCGACTCAGGAACCTACCGGAAACCTTCAACGCGGAGCACCCAAGCGGAGAAGATTTAAACCTGGTATACGAGCTGAGAAAAGAACTGCAGCTTTCCATAATGCGAGCGCTGATGGCTAAGCACCTCGAATGCTTGCGAGCCTACGTCGCCAAAGAAAATCCAAGCTCGCAGGATATTGTGGAATTAAATGAGAAAGAGAGGCAATTCGCTCGGGACATCAAGGATTGCGTGATAAAAACCGGCATTCCCCGGAGATACCTGGACAACCTGCAGCGTGTAATCCAGCTTCGTCAGGTCCTGCACATGGGGCAAAATGAGCTAATAAGTTACGTGAATGGCATTAGGGCCTACGCACCCGAGGGCGACGCGGCCTACCAATTAAATGAGGCCAGAGATATTCCGGAACTGGCCAAGATCATCGGCGGCCCCATACTGATTTTAGGCAAGCATGACGACAGGAGCACAGGAGGGAAATTTTTCCCACTAGAGGGTGGACCGGAGACGCATGCAGATACTCCCAAGGGGCGCGCTGCGATCGAAGAGCATCTTCGCAATCCTGCTGTCCTTAAAATCTACCGCCAAGGGCCCGGTCATTCCGGAGTTATCCTTTTCGACCCTCCTCCGGAGTCACCACCGGCGGCAGGAGACTGAAGATTTGACTAGACCACAGTCCTTTCGCCGAATAAAATCACCTTTTCACGCGCCAGCGAGTCCCATCGAGGCTGAAAAATCCTTTACCAATAGAGCATTTTCCGCACGAGAGGCCTATTAATCCCAGATGATTTCAGCATGACTACTCTCTTCGCGCGCTCCATTGCTCTTCTTCGATGGAACGGCCTTGCGCTCCTAATCGCCCGCAGTTGCAGCTTGAGCTCTGCGCAGATCGTTAGCCAATGGGAGAGCTTTTCCGATTTCGACGCTCTCCATATGAAGGCGGCACGTAATCCAAGAAACCCATCTAACGAACCAAAAGACGAATACGTCGAAGCTTTAGGTCAAATACTACAAACCAAATCTGAAGCCACCCCCTGGCCTGCTCAACTCGGAATTCCGAAGGAAAATGTATCCTATCATCTGTGGAGCATAACCAAAGACAGCGTTGAAGAAGATTCTTCAATTCCCTTCGTCCTGCCGGCGAGCATTCTTCCGGTCACTTCCGCTGTCTACCCCCTCGCTGTGAGGATATTCGGGGGCAATCGATGGCAACACCCCTACGATCAATCGGCCGATCCGACTCAGGAGCAGGCTCATTGCGTTTCTCTACCCAATCACTTCCTCGTTCGGCACTATCATCTGCGGGACAAGAGCCGCAATGAATCCCTCAATATCTCCAGCCTATCTAACGGCTGTGGGTTTTCTCTATTCGTCTATCTTCCCCCCTCAGCAGCCACACCGGCCAAGATTCTCTTCATCCGAGTATGCGTCTTCGAATCTTCTTCCCCACAGACCCGTTCAGGACAGACGCCCAATTCGCCGCAGGAGCATCCAGCCCCAACGCCCGTTCCTCCGCCGGCGAGCTCGACCCCAACAGAACCTTCTTCCCGGAAAAGCGAAAGGGGTACCGGCGTAAGGAACCGCGAAAACCAGGACGCTCAGCACCCATCCCGGAGTACGGCTTCCCCACAAACGGCCCTTGAGCACATTGGGCGTTTCGTCCGGATGCTCAATCCCCGCTGGAAGATCGAAGACGTTTCGTCCGATGGGAATTGCGGCTATTGGGCCGCGCTGCGCTCGCTTCAGGACCTGCAATCACGGGATAGCTCACAGGATATCAGGCAATGGGTAAAAATACCGAAGACCTACAATGCCCTGCGCCCTCAGTCAGAGGACTATCAACTGATGAATAGCCTGCGAGTAAAAATGGCAGAATACGCAAAAAGACGTATTATCGAGGATAACTGGGCTCAATTGCGATCGTGCCTAGCCGACGTCCTACCCCTGAGAGAAATAGAGGGAAGGCCCGCCAATTCGCAAGATCCACTCATCTTACCCCCAGCCTTGAGACCAGAGGATATTCGAATGGAGAAAATCCAAGAAATGGCCCTTAGAGCATTCGAGCTATCAACCCGCCTGATTTTAGCCGATTTAAACGCACGAGTCAGTTCTAGCACGCATGACAGTCTCGAGCGATATCGAAGAGAAGCCGAACAAACCCACAAATTATACCCAACATTTTACAGGCAATACCTAAAAACACTTTCCAACAACCAACTCTGGCTCGAGATTTGTCCTCAGGATTTAGAGGGTATGGTTAAAACATTAAAATTACCTGTGATGGCGATCGGGAGGGTAGGGAAAATGACTGTAAATTTTCACGACGGAAACAAAGGAGACACTTTCATTTGCGATGATGACCAAGGCCTAGAAACTTTTGCCGACTCCATCAAAAAACACATCTCAGAGAAATACCCCAAGCTCGTCAAATTTATCCACAACGGCACCAATCACTTCCTGGCCATCGTCGAGGAATGAGCTGAGTTGAGATTGCGACTTGGCTTGGCCACTGTTGAGGAGCAAGCTGATTCGAATCTGTGGTTTTGGCTGTCGTCGAAGAATGATCTGAGTTGAGTTTGCGGCTTATGCGGCTCGACGACTTGGCTTGGCCACTGTTGAGGAGCAAGCTGATTCGAATCTGTGGTTTGGGCTGTCGTCGAAGAATGATCTGAGTTGCCTGCGGTTTTGGCGCGATGGCCGGTCGCCGGCGCGCGGCGGCGCCGCGCGGCCGGCGCCCACGGCCCTGAGCCCGCACCGCAGAGCGGGCACAGGGCCGCCTTTGCTTCGCAAAGGGGCCATCGCGCCCAAAAAACACGCCTGATCGGCTCCTATTGCCCCAGTAGCTCATGTCAAGGGGATCAACATCCCAGAAGTCGGGGATAAAGCGCGGCCAGGGGAAGTTCTCGCGCAATTGCAGGAGGAGAGGCAGGGTTTGGGACACATGGGCCACAAAGAAGAAGAGCGTGTGGCGGTGGTAGTTGTGGATCTTTCCGATGCTCGAGCTCGCCGGTCCCCGCAGCTCGATGGAGGAGGGATTGAGCCGTTGGCGGAGAAAATCTCCCCAGGCTGAAGCCTGATGGGCCGTCGCTTCAGCATTTTTCCCGCGCAGGAGGTGGCGGATAATGTGGCGATAGGGAGGATAGCCCAGCTGCTGCCGCAGCCGCAGCTCCTCCTCGGCGAATTCCTCGAACTGCGCGTGCTGTGCCCAGCGCAGGAGCTCGCTCTGGGGTAGAAAGGTCTGGAGGACCACTTCGCCCGGTCTCTCCCCCCTACCCGCCCGTCCGGCCACCTGGGAGATGAGCTGGAAGGTACGTTCGCCCGAGCGAAAGTCCGGCACGTGGAGCGAGAGATCGCCTTGCAGCAGGCCGACCAGGGTCACGTTCGGGAAATCCAATCCCTTGGAGATCATCTGGGTGCCGATGAGGATTTCCGCCTCCCCGCGCCGGAATTTTTCCAGCAGTACCGGCAGGGCCTTGCGCTGCGAGGCCGTATCGGAGTCGATCCGAATACAATTCGCCTGGGGGAAAATTTTTTGCAGCACGGCTTCCGCCTTCTGGGTTCCGGAACCGAGCAGCCGGAGCTCCGGCGAGGCGCAGCGGGGACAGCGGCTTGCCAGGGCTTCCCGGTATCCGCAGAGGTGGCAGCTCAGGCACTCCGGGACGCGGTGGTAGGTCAGCGAAACGCTGCAGCTGGGACAGGTGGCGACGTAGTCGCAGCCGGTGCAGAGGTAGGTCGAGGCATAGCCGCGGCGGTTGAGGAAGAGAATGCTCTGCTCCTTCCGCTCCAGCCGTTCCCGGAGCCGGTCCAGCAGCTGGCGGGAGAAGAGGGCCGGTAGGCGGCCGTTCCTCTCGTGGCGCATGTCCGCCACGTGGATGATGGGCAGGCTGCGCCGGTCGACCCGCCGCGGCAGGGAGTTGAGGCGAAATCCCCGTTGGCGCGTGTTGAAAAATGTCTCCAGCGACGGAGTGGCCGAGCCGAGGATGCAGAGCGCGCCGTGGAGGAAGGCCCGATAGATCGCCACGTCGCGCCCGTGGTAGCGAGGGTTCTCGTTCTGCTTATAGGAGCTGTCGTGTTCCTCGTCGACGATGATCAGGCGCAGCTGCCGTTGCGGCAGGAAAAGGGCGGAACGGGCACCGACGACGATCTTTGCCTTTCCCGAGGCGATGGCTTCCCAGGCACCGCGCTTCTCTCTCTCGCCCAGGCCGCTGTGCCAGACCGCCACTTCATGGTGGCCGGCAAAGCGCTCCCGAAGGCGCCGGAGGGTCTGGGGGGTCAGCGAGAGCTCCGGCACCAGGTAGAGCACTTCGTCACCGTCGGCCAGAACCTTTTCCATGACCTGCAGGTAGACATCAGTCTTGCCGGAGCCGGTGACCCCGTAGAGCAGATGGGCGACGAAGCGCCGCTGCCGATAGGAGTTCAGGACATCCTCCACCGCCGCCGCCTGCTCCGGCGAAAGCGTGGGAATCGGAACCGGACCGGCCTGAGTTTGGGCATCGCCTCCAATGTTTTCCCCCAGCGCCTCCTTTGCTTCCTGAACTTGGCCGTCGTTTTCGGTGCTTTCCCCCGGCGCCGCCTTTGCGCGCCCGCGCTTCGTCGTCCGGAAAATTGACTTCGGCAGGGCGAGGTCGATGCAGCTGCTCAGTGAAGCGCCGTAGTACTTCGAGACCCACTCCAGCAGCTGGAGCAGGGTTGGCGGCAGGGCCCAGCACTCGTCCCACAGCTCGGCGATGGGCCGGACGGCGAAAGGGGGCTTTTTCTCGGGAGAGAAGAGGCGCCACACCAGGCCCGGGAGTTTCTGCCGGCGCAGGGGGACCTGGACGAGGGAGCCAGCCCGCACTCGGGGACGCAGCTCCTCCGGCAAGCCGTAGATGAGGGGCTTCGGCGAGGCCCTCAGGACGAAAACTTCAGCCAGGAGCAGGGCCATAGGCATGGGATGAGGCGGGGCGGAAGAGTTCCGTCGGGATCGTCGGGATGCGGCTGTCTTTGGATCCCGAAGGGATTGCTCGCGGAGCGAGCCACCGCATGAAAAGGAGACTTTTCATGCGGCAAAGACAGCCGCAAAAAAACCGAAGACTCGGGAAAATTGAATTCGGGAAAAATCCGATATCCGGGGAAATTGAACTCAGAAAAACTGGATTTGGGAAAAACAGATTCGGAAGAATTCGATTCGAGAAAATTCGATCCGGGAAAACTATTCACCATCGCTGCCGAGAATAAAATATTACCGAGAACAAATCCACCCGGAACGCCTAGGACAGGGGCAATTCTCAAGTTCCTCCGAAGGGAAAAACCCAACCGGTCTGCCGTTCGTAGGCCTTCAGGGTATTGGCCATCAGTTCGGCGATGGTCATCGGCCCCACGCCACCCGGGACTGGGGTTAGGAAGGAGGCCACCGGAGCCACTTCGTCGAAGTCGACATCGCCCTGGAGCCGATGGCCCGAGGCCTGACCGGGATCGGGAACACGCGTGAGGCCCACGTCGATGACGATGGCCCCGGGCTTCAGCATGGAGGCCTTGATCCGGGCTGGCTGGCCCATGGCGCTGACCAAAATATCGGCCTGACGGGTGAATTCAGCCAGGTTCTGGCTCTTCGAATGCCCCAGGCTCACCGTCGCATCGGCCCAGGGGCCGCGCTGCAGCAAGATCAGCCCCAAAGGCTTGCCGACGATGAGGCTGCGGCCCAGGATAACGGCGTGCTTCCCCTGGATGGGAATGCCGGTCGAGCGAAGAATCCGGTGCACGCCCGCCGGTGTGCAGGGCCAGAATCCAGAAAAATCTCCCTGGCAGAGCTTGCCGAGGTTGAGGGCCCCGAAGCCATCCACATCCTTCTCCGCCGCGACGCGGTTGAAGACCTCGACCTCCAGGGAGCGTCGGGGCAGCGGCGATTGGACGAGAATTCCGTGGACGGCAGAGTCCATATTGAGTCGGTCGATGGTGGCGAAAATCTCCTCCCGACCGGCCTCGGCCGGCAAGAGCTCCGGTTGTATGCGGATGCCGAGGCTCTCGGCCGCTTTCCGCTTCTGCCGCAGGTAGATTCGGGACTCCGGATGCTCGCCGACGCAGACCAGAGCCAGGGCCGGTGGCGGATTTCCCTCCAATCCCTGCATTTTCAGGCGCAGTTCCCGGTACAGGGCCTCCGCCAGCTTTTTCCCGTCGATGATCTGTGCCCTAGGGCCCATTATGCCGAATTAATCTTGCTCCAGGGGCAAGTCTTTCTCCTGTCGTCATGGGGTGCGCCGCCTTGGAGCCCTACGGGCTCTCGTCCGCTGCGCGGACGGCGAGGACCAGCCGTGAGGGCTCCGCCCCACGGCTGGCCCACGCCAAGGCGGCGCACAAAAAATAAACGCACGGAAAACAAAAACACCCTTAATCCTTTCAATGGCAATTTTATCCCACATTTTACAGAAAAAATCCCATTTATGGAAAAAAAATCCTATCTACTCTTGGGTGTGGGAGGCATGGGAATGGCCCCGTTGGCCATCTACCTGGCGGAACAGGGGCACGCGGTCTACGGCTGGGACGACGGCCTGTCCGAACGGGTGCGGCAGCTCCTCGAAACGGCCCGGGTACTCCTGCTGGCCTTTCCGGAAATTCCCCAAAACATCGACGAGGTCCTCTTTTCCAGCGCCATCCACGAGGACCATCCGCTCTACCAAAAGGCCCTGGAACGACGGCTGCCCCTGACCCGCCGAGGGGTTTTCTGGGCCCGGATGGTGGAGGGAAAGAAACTCATCGCCATCGTCGGCTCCAATGGCAAGACGACCACAACCGGTACCTTCATCCACATCCTGCGATCCCAAGGAATTCCCTGCAGCTATCTGTTGGGCGGACTTTTCTGCGATGCTCGGGTGGCGCCGGCCCATTACGACGCGGCCGGCGAATGGGTGGTTTCCGAAATCGACGAGAGCGACCGGACCATGGACCATTTCTCCCCCGAGATGACCC
>JAITKE010000067.1 GCA_031278595.1 Puniceicoccales bacterium | reverse complement strand
CGCCTTGGAGCCCTACGGGCTCTCGTCCGCTGCGCGGACGGCGTGGTCTAGCCGTGGGGGCGTCGCCCACCACGGCTAGTCCACGCCAAGGCGGCGCCCCAAAAAAATGAATCCTCCCTTCGGCCTACTTCCGGAGGCTGGAAACGAACAGAGACCGAAAGATGAACCTTCCGGCCCCATCACTAGAACTTCCCCTTCGACCCGTTCTCAGAGGCCGAAGCTGCCGCGGAGGCGGTCGAAGAAGCTGCCTTTGGAGGGGGAGCTACAGGCCTGGGCGAAGGCCTCGAGCTTTTCCCGCTGCTCGTGGGTCAATTTCTTCGGCACCTCGACGGCGACATGGACCAGCTGATCCCCCTGGGCGCCGCTCTGGTCCAGAATTGGCATGCCCTGCCCGCGGACGCGCAGGACGCTTTCGGCCTGCGTGCCGGCTGGAATCTTCAAAATCGCCTGGCCGTCGATGGTGTCGATGTTCGTCTCGCCGCCGAGGGCCAGCAGAGCGAAGGACAGGGATATGCGGCAGTGCAGGTCATTCCCATGGCGCTCGAAGCGCTTGTCCTCCTTCACCTCCACCCGCACGTAGAGATGGCCCGCGGCCCCGCCCTGCTCCCCCGCCTCGCCGAAGCCCGTCAGGCGCAGCTGCATGCCGGAATCGACCCCGGCCGGCACCCGAACCTTCGTCGTCGTCGACTCCACCACCCTTCCTTCGCCGTAGCAGTGCGGACAGGGCCTTTCGATCACCACCCCCTGGCCCCGGCAGCGCGGGCAGCCCTGCTGAATCGTCATGAATCCCTGGGAGGTGGTGACGTAGCCCGAGCCCCGACAGCTGGTGCAGGTACTCCGGGAAGAGCCCTTGTCCGCCCCGCTGCCATGGCAGTGGGCGCAGCTCACATGACGGTGGTAGTTCAGGGTCTTCTCAACCCCTTTGAAAGCTTCCAGGAGCGTGATTTCCAGGTCATAGCGCAGATCGGCTCCGGACGAGGAGCGGGAACCACTGCGGCGGGAACGGCCGCCGCCGAAGAACTCGCCGATGCCCCCGCCGAAAACCTCGCGGAAAATGTCGAAGGGGTCGGAAAAGCCTCCGAATCCCTGGGAGAAGTTCCCCTGAAATCCCCCTCGGGCCGCTCCGCCCATGCCGCCCGACTGGGGGTCGAAGGCCGCCGCCCCGTAACGGTCATAGGCCGCGCGCTTGGACGGGTCATGGAGCACCTCGTAGGCCGCCGAGATTTTTTTAAACTTCTCCTCGGCCGTCTTGTCGCCCGGGTTCTTGTCCGGGTGATACTTGACGGCCATCTTCCGGTAGGCCTTCTTGAGTTCGTCCTCCGTCGCCGTTTTGGAGACCCCCAGGAGCCCATAGTAATCCTCGGCGGCGCTCATGAGGGAACTTCCTCCTGCGATTTATTTTCCTCTTTCGGACCATGGGACGCGATGTTTTCAGGTCCATTAGACACGATGACCGAAGCCGGGCGCAGGGTGAAGTCGTGGAGCCGATAGCCCCTGCGGACAATCTGACAGATGTGGTCGATGGGCACCGTCGGATGGGCGCTCTGCCCCACCGCTTCGTGATCCCGAGGATTGAAGGGCTCTCCCACTTGCCCTACTTCGGCCAGGCCCTGCTCAGCCAGCAGTTTTTTAAACTGCCCGACGATCATCCCGAAGCCCTGGGTGATCTGCCGTCCCTTCTCGTCTTCGGGCTTGGCCGACTGCAGCGCGAGATCCAGATGATCGACAATGGTCAGCAGCTCCTCGATGAGCCGGCGGTTGGAAAGCTTGAGCCATTCCTCCCGCTCCCGCGCGGCCCGTTTCTTGAAGTTTTCGAAATCCGCCTGCAGCTGGACGTAGGCGGCCAGGTACTTCCTCTCTTCCGGAGCCACGGCCGTTCTTTCGGACTCCATCCCCTCGGCCACGCCGCCCAGCTCTTCCGCCGTAGGAGCTACAGCCTCTCCCCCTTCGCCCCAAAAGGCAGTGTCCGTCTCCGATGCTCCTTTCGGGCCCGGGCCTTGATTTTCAGATTCCTCTCCTTCCATGGAATTCTCATCTAGCAGTCCGCGAAAAAATTTCAAACAGAAATCACGGAGAAATTTTCAGCGACCCCAAAGGCCCCTCCGGCCCGTTTTTAGATTGCTTTCGCCTCCTAAAAAGAGCAGCTTTCCTTTTACAGAAAATCTACAAAGAGAGAAGCGTATGGAAACGATGGCGAGCGGCAATTTGTTGGTGATACAGTCCGGCAGTGCTTCCTGTGCGAGTAATGCGAGTCTCAGCGGCATCATTGCTGAAGCCCTGGACCACGAGTGCATCGGGGAGATCTATGGGGGGCTGCGGGGGTTTTTTGGAATTTTAAGGGAACATTTCATCGATCTGGCCGCCGAATCGCAGCAGAATATCCGGGCCCTGAAAACGCGGGCTGGCGCGGCTCTCGGCCTCGGGCCGCGGGGGATGCCGAAGGCGGAGGACTGGCCGCGCATTTTGGAGGTCTTGAAAAAACATCGCATCCGCTACTTCTTCAGCATCGGTGATCGCTCGGCTCAGGAGGAGCTTTTCCAGCTCCACAGCTATGCCCAGGAACAGGGTTGGCCGCTGCAGACGATGGGCCTTCCCCAGAGCATCGACAACGACCTCGCCGTGACCGACCACTGTCCGGGCTACGGCAGTGCGCTAAAGTACATCGCCACGACGGTGCGGGAACTGGCCCTGGACGGACTTTCCTCCGGACTTCCCCACCTGGTGTCGGTGGTGGAGGTCGCGGGACGGCACACGGGCTGGCTGGCCGCCGGTGCCTCTTTGGCCAAGAGGGTGAATCATCCGGAGGACGCCCCCCACATTCTCTACCTGCCGGAGGTGGCCTTTTCTCGGGAGCAGCTGCTCAACGACGTCCAGACCGTTCTGCAGTCTTTGAACCACTGCCTCCTCGTCGTGGCCGAGGGCATCGTCGATGCCGAGGGGAATTCCATCCTCTCGAAGGCGGATTTTCCCGCGACGATAGGCGGCGCCGGCAGCCTCCTGAAGGCCATGATCAAGGCCGAGCTCAACGTGCCCGTCCGCGTCATCGCGCTGGGGGCAACCCAGGGGACAGCGGCCCACTGGGCCTCCCAGACGGACTTGGCGGAGGCCTTTGGCGGGGGTCGTCAGGCGGTACGGTGGGCCATCGAGGGCCGTTCGGGCCAAATGCTGACGCTCCTGCGGGAAGAGGGGAATTCCTATGGTGTGAAGTATGACCTCACGGACTTGCCGAATGTCATCCAGTCGGAAAAAGCATTTCCCCTGAACTGGTTGGAGGAGGATGCCTGCCACGTCCAGCCCATTTTTTCGAGGTACGCCCTGCCCCTCATCCAGGGTAGTCCCGAGCTGAGGGACGAGGAGGGCCTGCCCTTCGCCAATTACCTGAAGCAGATTCCCGTCAGACGTCCCTCATCCTAGAGGGTGTCGTCCAATAAAAGGGAGACAAAGGAGGAAAAGGACACCTAGGAGGCAGGACCCGTCAGATGAATTGTGGAATAAAGATGAAAAGGCTGTCGCTTGATTTGATGACACCCTCTAGGGAAATTCATCTCAACAAGGGCATTTGCCGGAGGGTCTTGTTTTTTGGGGACCGGCTTTCGACGCCGGAGGCGTCGGGCCCGCGGAGCGGGCCGCCCGGAAGGGAAAAGGCCGAAGGCCTTTTCCCTCTCCGGGCAAAGCCGGCCCCCATCGGGAACGACGAAACTCTTGGAAAGCGCCGCCAAATAGAAAGTGGAAGAGAGGAGGAAAGAGGGAATGATAGGAGACACAAACTATCAGATGAATTGTGAGCAAGATGGAATCCACCGAATGAGACCAGAGATCTGCAGCATGAAAAATCCATCGATGGCGGGATGAAATCAGAGAAAGCTATGGTATGAAAACGCACAAGAGACTTGCGGCATGAAGACGCACGGCGACGGCGGGGTTTACGACTTCCAGAAAATCGAGGCCTTCTGGCAGGCGCGGTGGCTGGAGGACAAAACCTTTGCGGCGGAAGCCATCGATGGCGGGAAGGAGAAATACTACGTCCTCGACATGTTCCCCTACCCTTCGGGCGCCGGTCTGCACATCGGGCATCCGGAGGGCTATACCGCCTCCGACATCCTGGCCCGTTACAAGTGGAGTTGCGGGTACAACGTCCTGCACCCCATGGGTTGGGATGCCTTTGGCTTGCCGGCGGAGCAGCATGCCCTTCTCACCGGCCAGGCACCGGCCCTCAATACCGCCCAGAACATCGGGCGTTTTCGGGAACAGATCCGCCGCCTGGGCTTTGCCATCGACTGGGGGCGTGAGATCAACACCACCGATCCGGACTACTATCGCTGGACGCAGTGGATTTTCCTGCAACTCTTCAGGCAGGGCCTGGCCTATGTGGAGGAGCGGCCGGTCTGGTGGTGTCCCGCACTGAAGTCCGTGCTGGCCAATGAGGAGGTCATCGACGGCCGTTCCGAGCGCGGGGATCATCCGGTGGAGCGGCGTAAGCTGCGCCAGTGGATCCTGCGCATCACCGCCTACGCCGACCGGCTTTTGGAGAATCTCGATGCTCTGGATTGGCCGGAGTCGACGAAGCAGCAGCAGCGGGCCTGGATCGGCCGTTCGGAGGGGACAGAGATCCGCTTCGCCATTCAGGGACGGGAGGATTCGCTGGCCGTCTACACGACCCGCTGCGACACGATTTACGGGGTGACTTACCTGGTCCTGGCGCCGGAACATCCGCTGCTGCCGACCCTCGTAAGTGCGGCCCAGCGCGGAGCGGTGGAGGACTACATCGAGCGGGCCCGGCGGAAGAGCGATCTGGAGCGCAGCGGCCCGGCTCGGGAAAAAACCGGTGTGTTCAGCGGGGCCCAGGCCCTCCATCCCCTGACGGGAAAGAGCATTCCCATCTGGGTCGCGGACTACGTCCTCGGGAGCTACGGCACCGGCGCCGTCATGGCGGTTCCGGCCCACGACGAGCGGGACTTCGCCTTCGCCCAAAAATTCGGACTGGCCATTTTTCCCGTCATCCGGCCCGTTCAAGGGGGAACTGAGACGGCCGGTGAACTCCCCTTCTGCGACGATGGTCTGGTCTTTCACTCCGAAGCCTTCGACGGCCTGGATTCGGCGCAGGCGCGGCGGAAAATCGCGGAAGAGCTGGAAGCTCGGGGCTGCGGCAGGGCCTGCGTGCAGTACAGGTTGCGCGACTGGCTCTTCTCCCGCCAGCGCTACTGGGGCGAGCCGATCCCCCTCTTCTGGATCCGTCAGGAGGACTACGAGCGGGCCCTGAAATTGCCCGATTTCTACTTCCGGGAATTTCTGCCGCCCGAGGCCATTGCCCATCAGGAAGGAGACACCCGCTGGGTCGCCATCCCCCTGAGCCCGAAGGAATTGCCGCTCCGGCTGCCGGCGGTGGCGTCCTACCAGCCCTCGGACAGGGGCGAAAGTCCGTTGAGTCGGGCCGAGGACTTCTGCATAATCCTGGTCCAGCTCCGGACGGGGGAGATTCGGTCCCGGAGCCAGGGCACCCCTCTAGGCGAGGACTGGGTCTTTGCCCGAAGAGAGACCCATACGATGCCCCAGTGGGCCGGTTCCTGCTGGTATCACCTGCGCTACCTCAGCCCGCAGGCTTCCCAGGCACCGGTCGATCCCGAAAGCCTGCACTACTGGGGCAGCCCGGATTTCTACATCGGCGGGGCGGAGCACGCCGTGCTGCACCTCCTCTATGCCCGATTCTGGCAGTATTTTCTCTTTGACATCGGCGCCGTCGACCGACCCGAGCCCTATCCCCGTCTCTTTCATCAGGGCATTATCCTCGGCGAAGACGGCGGCAAAATGTCCAAGAGCCGCGGCAATGTGGTCAATCCGGACGAGCTCATCCGAAGCCATGGGGCCGATACGCTGCGGCTCTACGAGATGTTTCTCGGCCCGCTGGACGCGATGAAGCCCTGGAATACCCAGGGCATCGAGGGCTGCTTCCGTTTTTTGAAAAAGGTCTGGCGGCTCTTCGTTCGGGACGACGGAACTGGGCAGGATTGGGCCGAAAGGGACGAGGAGACCCTGCTTCCCCGGCTCCACGAGACGATCCGCAAGGTGACGGAGGACATCGAGCAGCTGCGCTTCAACACGGCCATCTCCCAGATGATGATCTTCGTCAACGGGGCCAGTCCCTCCTCCCTCAGCCGGCATTCGGCCAAGGCCTTCCTCCAGCTCCTGGCCCCCTTCGCACCCCACATCGCCGAAGAGCTCTGGGTCCGCCTGGGGGAGCCCTTCAGCATCACCAAGGCCCCGTGGCCCCGCTTCGACCCGCAATTCCTCGTCGCCGAGCGCTGCCGCATCGTCCTCATGGTCAACGGCAAGCCGCGAGACGAGTTGGAGTTGCCCCTGAACTGCAGCCAGGAAGAGGCCCTGGAAGCCGCTCTGGCCCGAGAAAAGCTGCGCCCCTACCTCGACCAGAAGACAATCCGCCGCGTCATCTGGGTCCCCCAGAAACTCCTCAATCTGGTGGTGGGCTTAGGAGGGAGCTGGAAAGAGGTCCCTCACCTGGTCATATGAAAGGAGGAAACACTATGAAACCGGAATATAAAAATGAAGAAGAGAAGCCCGTGATTGAAGCACTGTGAAAGGATGGGAAGAAGTGGTGAGGCGCATGAGCTTCATAAAGAAGGTGGAAATCGTGGTGGCGGTAACGCTGGGGATAGTAGCCGCGGTGAGGATTATTGTTCCGTTGCGTGAAGAAATGGGATATGAAGGGAACATGCAAGAACCCGAAGGAATAACCTATATGCCAATGCAAGAAACCGGAGATGAAGATTTCTCCGAAGACGAAGACTTCCTCGAAAACCTCCTCAAAGACGATGATGAAGCTGAGTCTCTCGAAGAGGGCTCGAATGATGTGTACGATGGATTTCCGGAAGGATACCCTAAAGGCGGGCTTTACGGAGATTTAAAGAAACTACAAATACCTCCGGGCTTCGAGATACATAATTTTCCCTGCAAGGCCGTTTGTGATGCTGCCGGTAGGCTAGATTTAACAGAGGGCCCTGCTATCTGGATGAGGAAAGAACATAATTATAATACAGCGAGTCACTCTAAAGGTCTGGGAGATCAGAACGCAACTAGGGTAAGGAAGCAATGGAACGTGAAGGAGGAATACAGGGAAAAACTGGAGAAATTCTTGGCGTATTTTGATTACGACGAAACTGCGGAAGAAGAGGATGTTTATGCGAATAGGGTAATGTATGAGCTGACGGAAAGCCGAGATGTGGAGGTACTTCGCGGCTTGGTGTGGGTCTTGACAAAGAAGATTGAAGGATGCGGAATGTTGGATGAATCACTTCTACAGGCAATATTTCGTCGTTATGCCAAGAAGCAGGTTATGGAGGCGCTTTTCGAAATATTTGACACCGTTTATGACAATTACGATCATGAAAAGAGATGCGGATTGGCCTATATTTTAGAAGATATGTGTTCTATCCTGTGGATAGACACGGTATCTCTGTATGAATCGGAAGAGGAAGGGAAAAAGGTCTGGAAAGAAAAAGTAGTAGAGAAAGGATGTTTTCCGGAATTTCGCGAGAAGTTCAATGAGATCCGGCCCAAGCATGCCGAAAGATTCCTGAATGAGAGGGAAAAGTACAAGGTTGAAAAGGAGACGCCTCTAATCCAGACGCTGAGGTCGGATATGGAGAAGTGGTGAGAGGCTCATGTCTTAGCGTCCCCCAGAAACTCCTCAATCTGGTGGTGGGCTGAGGAGGGGCGATT
>JAITKE010000051.1 GCA_031278595.1 Puniceicoccales bacterium | reverse complement strand
TGCGGCCAGCGCCCGGCGGAGCCGGGCGCTGGCCGGCCGTCGCGCAAAAAAAGACAGCCCCTCGGCTGATTCCTGCCCCTGTGACTGAAAGTGGCCATTGGGCGCCGCAGTTCCCGCCTTTCTCGGGGCCCTCCATCAGAAATGGAGGTACTCCTCCGGAAACCAGGGGCGGAGAACTTGGGGAATGGCTACGCTCTTCCGGTCTTCCTGGAGAAAATTCTCGAGCAGGGCAGCCAAAACACGCGGAACGGCGAGGCCGGAGCCGTTGAGGGTGTGGACAAAGGCGGTCTGGCCCGTTTTGCCATCGCGGAAGCGGATACGGGCCCGACGGGCCTGAAAATCGGTGAAATAGCTGCAGCTGGAGACCTCCAGCCAGCGCTTTTGCCCTCCGGCCCAGACCTCCAGATCGTACTGCTTGGCGTGCGGAAAGCCCATGTCGCCGGTGCATATCTCCAGAACGCGGTAGGGCAGTTCGAGCTTCTGCAGCAGCATCTCCGCATCGGCCCGGAGCGATTCGAGCTCCTCCAGGCCCCGTTCGGGCTCCACCCACTTGACCAATTCTACCTTGTCGAACTGGTGGAGGCGGTTGAGTCCCCGCACCTCCTTTCCCCAACTGCCGGCTTCGCGGCGAAAGCAGGGCGTATAGGCACAGCGGTAAATCGGCAGTTCCTTCGCCTCGAAGACCTCATCCCGAAAAAAGTTGGTGACCGGCACTTCGGCCGTCGGTACGGCGTAGAGCCCGTCCTCGGATGCCTGATACATCTGGCCCTCCTTGTCCGGCAGCTGCCCGGTGGCCCTCGCGCTGGGAGCATTGACAAAAAGGGGCGGTAGGAGTTCGATGTAGCCCCTGCTTCTCGCCTCCTCCAGGAAGAAGGCGATGAGCGCCCGGACGAGGCGGGCCATGTCGCCGACATAAAAGGGAAAGCCGGCTCCGCTCACCTTGGCCCCCCGGGCGAAATCGATGGCCCTTCCAAAACCAGGGATCTCGTAATGGGGCAGGGCCTGGGGCGAGACCGCTTGGGGCTTGTAGGGCCCATCCCCTTCGGCTTTCCTCAGATCCCGATAGGGCTGGGGGATTTCCCGATTATCCCTGGCCATTTTCCCCGACGGTGCGGAGGGATGAGGGAGGTTGGGAATGGCCAAAAAAGCCTCTTCCCAGCGCGCTTCCAGCTGATGCAGGGCCTCCTCCTGCGCCTTCAGCCGCCGGGAAAGCGCCCGCAGCCGCTCCACCTCGGAGCAAAAGCTTTCGGAGGATTTCTCCAGGCGCGACAGGGCTTCGCTGGCCTTATTCTGTTCCGCCCGCAGGACTTCCACTTGGGAAAGCTGCTGGCGCCACTCGAAGTCGAGGGCGAGAAAGGCATCGATGTCGCCGTCGAATTTCTTCTGGGCGACCCCCGCCCGCAGCTGATCCGGATGGGCTCGGCACCACTGAATATCCAGCGTCATACGGGTTCTTTCTCCGTTGCTTCCGGGAGCAGCGAGGGTTCTTCTGGCAAGGGCTTCTGGTACTTTATGCCCAATTTTTCCAGCTTCCGGCAGTCGACCAGCAGGCCGCCGTCCCCTTCGATTTTTCTCATCTCGTAGGAGAACTGTGCCTGCAGCTTGCCGAAGAGCTTGCCCACTTCCCGGAGCGACTCGAGCAATTCCCCGAATTTTCGGTGTAGGTAGCCACCCCGTTCGGCGATTTCCTGGGCATTTCTGTTCTGCCGCTCAATTTGCCAGAGCAACTGGATGAGCTTGAGGCTCAGGAATAGGGTCGACGGATAGACCGGAATGACATTCCGATCCCGGGCGTATTGGGCCAAACTCCTGCCCTCCCCCTGCTGCTGGGAACTGATGGCCGTGATATAGGCGGATTCCACGGGGATGAACATGAGAAGAAAGGGGCAGATCGAAAGCCCCGTTTTCAGGTCGTGGTATTTGGCGATTTCGTCGATGTGCCGACGCAGGGAGAGCCGGTGCTGCTCGAGGGAAGTTCTGTAGGCCTCCTCGTCGCCCTCATGCTGGGCCCGAATCATCTGCTCGTAGTCCGTGAGCGAGACCTTGGCGTCGATGAGCACCCACTGGTTCCGGGGCAGCCGGAAGAGGAAGTCCGGCTTCGCGCTGCGCTGATCCTCGAACTGCAGCCGTAGGCCGATGCCCTGGCGGATGAAATCCCCGTTCTCCTCGGACAGCCCTGCCTCTTCCAGCAGCCTTTCCAGCTGCGCCTCACCCCAGTTTCCTTGAAACTTGCTGTTCCCCCGCAGGGCCTGGGTCAGGCTTTCCGTCGTGCTCTGCATGCGCTCCGCCTGCCGGATGAAGGTCTCAAAATGACCGGAAAGCCGGAGGCGCGACTCCTTTTCCGGCTCGAAAATACTTCTGTGAAAATGCTCGAACTCCTCCTTCAGCTGCCGGACCAGGCCGCCGACCTCCTTCTGGGTTTCCTGGGAGAAGCTCTGCTTCTTGACCTCCAATATCTCCTGGGCCAGCTGGGCCATTTCCAACCTAAAGCCCTCGCGGCGCTTTTCCTCCTCCTGCCGGTAGTAGGCCAGTGAGGCATTTTTCTCCGCCAAATCGCGCAGCTGTGCCCGGAGGGCTTCCTCCCGTTGCCGCTGCTCTTCCAGCTGCCGCTCGGTGTTCTCGATCTTCCCGGAGGCCCTGGAATAGTTTTCCAACAGCTGCTCCCGCTCCCGCCGCCGGGCCTGTTCCCAATGTCGGAAATGGAACAACATCCCCAGCAGGGCGAGCCCGGAGGCGAGGAGGAGCAGTTCTAGCAGAAAGGAGCTCATGCCGGATTTTGGGAAGAGCCGTCCGCCAGAGGCTTCGTCCCCTCGGGTTTAAGCTTCATCCCCTCGGGTTTGGGCTTCGTCCCCTCCCGTTGGCGGAGGCTTCTGACGAAGAGGAGCAGTTCTGACGGAGAAAGGTTCATGCCGGATTGGAAAAAAAACCGTCCACCTCGGGTTTCATCTCATCGGGTTTGGGCTTCGTCCCCTCGGATTTAAGCTTTATTCCTTCCCGTTGGCGGAGGCTCCTGACCAGCGACGGCAGCTTTTCCCGAACGGCGTAGAAGCGGTTCGCCTGGGCGTACTCCATCGCCGGTGTGCCGCGGAGAAAGGATTTTGGAGGGACGCTCTTGGCAACACCCGACTGGGCGCCGATTTGGCTGTGATGGCCGATGCGGATGTGTCCGGCGATGCCCACCTGCCCGCCGAGGACGACGTGCTCCTCGAGGCGGGAGCTGCCGGCAATGCCCACCTGGGCCACGAGGATACAGTGGGCGCCGATGCGGACGTTGTGGCCGATTTGGACGAGATTGTCGATCTTGCTGCCGTGCTCCAGGACAGTGGCCGCGAAACGCGCGCGGTCGATGGCCGCGTTGGCGCCGATCTCCACATCGTCTTCGATGAGCACATGGCCGATGTGGGAGAGCTTTTCATGCACGCCTTCCGTATTTGTCTCGTAGCCAAAGCCCTCCGATCCGATGACCGTTCCGGAGTGGATGATGACCCGCTGGCCGATCCGTGAGCCCTCCAGAATGCTCACGTGGGGATAGATTTTGCTCCGGGCTCCGATCCGGCAGTGGGGGCCGATGACGACATGCGACTGGATTTCGACCCTGGCCTCGATGAGGGAATTTTTTCCGATGACGGCGTAGGGGCCGATGCTGGCGGAGGGGTCGACCGTCGCGCCCTCTTCGAGGATGGCCGTCGGGTGGATGCCCGGGATAGGCGGCTGTGCCCTTGCTCCTTCGATGTGGCGGCAGAGGACTCCCAGACTCCGGGATGGCGAGGGGCAGTGGAAAAAGACCTGGTCCTCTTTTGGCTGGCCGGCGTAGTTCTCCGGCAGCAGGATCAGCGAGGCCCGGCATCGGCCGACTTCGGAGCGGTATTTGGGATTGGAGAGGAAGGACAGGTGACCGGCTTCGGCCTCGCCAAGGTCGCCGATGCGGGAAATGCGGCATTGGGAGTGGCCGACGACGCGGCTGGGCTTGAGCAAAATCTCCAGTTCCGGAATGGAAAAGCTAAAGTCCCCCATGGTTCCCATGGCAAAGCTTTGCCCCCCGGTGTCAACGGAAGAAGCCGTTCTGGCGATTGGATCCATCCCCATAACGCATAATGTATCGGGCCTTCGGCGGGTGCACCGCCTTTGGAGCCCTCCGGGCTCTCGCCCGCTGCGCGGGCGGCGGCCGGGAAAGAAAAGAAGTTTCTTTTCTTTCCCGGGCGCAAAGGCGGTGCACCTCAGCTTGCCGAGGGACTCGTGCTTTTCGGAAAACTTGCGCTTTTCAAGAAACGCTCATTTGCCGAAAAACTCTCCTCCTGTCGACCGAAGCCGGGCCTCGCTGATTCTGCTCAATCACCCTCCTACAATCTCCAGGAAGGCTCCAGCGCGGGGCTCGCCTGGGTATGCTTGGGATCCATGAGGGCGGCGAAGGCGATCATGGCCGCGTTGTCGCCCGCATGGCGGGGATGGGGCCGCAGCAGCGGGATCGAGAATTCTCGGGCCAATGCCTCCAGCTCGGCCCGCAGGAGACCATTGGCGGCCACACCACCGGAAAGGCCCAGGCTGGCAAATCTTTTCTCCAAAAGCATCTGTCTGGTCTTGAGGCACAGGGTATCGACCACCGTTTTCTGATAGCTGGCGCAGAGGTCGGCCCGTTGGGAGGGAAAAGCTTCATTCGGAATCTTTTCCAGCAAATAGCGCAAACTGGTCTTCAGTCCGGAAAAGCTGAATTTCCTGTCCTCGGCTTTTACGAAGGCTTTGGGAAAGTCGTAGGTATGGGGATTGCCCCCAAGGGCCTCTTGTTCGATTTCCGGCCCGCCCGGGTAGGGGAGACCCAGGAGCTTGGCGCCCTTGTCCAGGGCCTCGCCGGCCGCATCGTCGACGGTTGCCGCCAGCACCCGCAGTTCCCAGTGGGCCTCCAGCTCCAGCAGCAGCGTATGGCCACCCGAAACCAGGAGCGCGAGCTGGGGAAGGAAGTCCGAATAACGGGAGTGAAAGCTCGCCGGTTCGCGCTCGAAGAGAGGAATCCAGGCGGAGAGAAGATGCCCCCGAAGGTGGTGAACCCCCTGGAGGGGTTTTTGCCCAGCGGCGGCGAGCGCCTGGGCCGCCTGCAGGCCCATGGCGAGGGAAGCGGCGAGCCCGGGCCCCGTGGTGACCGCCAGACGGTTGATTTCGGCCACATCCCTGCTTCCCTGCGAAACCATATTCCTGCTTTCTCGCAGGTCTTCCAGGAGTAGGGGGATGGAGCGCAGGTGCTCCCGCGCGGCCAGACCGGGCACCACCCCGCCGTAGCGCCGATGGAGATTCAACTGCGACTGCGTGGATTCGTAGAGGATACCCGCTTCGGATGAAAATACGGCCAGGCCGGCATCGTCGCAGGAGGACTCAATGGCGAGAACGCAGCTCACGGCTCGTCGCTGAGGTAGCGGATGGATTGCGATTCGAAATCGGGCGGGAAGGACAGCAGCGCCTCTTCCGGTAAGGCGCATTCCGGAAAATCGGGAACGTGGTTCCAGGGGGTCTGGATGTAGAGCGCCGCCGTGTCCTCCAGGTCCATGCGGTCATCGGGGTAGGCGTTTTTAGGGAGAAGGGTCAGGAAGGGCTCCGGTGGAACGGGCTTGGGAAAGGGCCCGAAAGTCCAGCGTGTATGGACGGCCAGAAAGCCGAGCGCTCCTAAAATTCCCAGCGTCAGAGCGCAGACGCCAAACAGGCGTCGGCCCAATGCCCGCAATTCGACCTCCTCTCGGCGAATGTCCAAAGTCGGCAAT
>JAITKE010000091.1 GCA_031278595.1 Puniceicoccales bacterium | reverse complement strand
GGGGGCCGGATTTGTGCCGGTAGTTCGCTTCTTTCTCTTTTTTCCGCTTTCCTCCGGCGCGGCCCGCTTCGCGGGCCCGGAGCCCGAAGGGCTCCCAAGGCGGCCCCAAAAACGCTGTGACTGGCGCTTCGATCGGTGAAAAGAATCCACTTTCTCTCGACTGAGCCTGCCGAGAGTTGGGCCAAGGAGGACTTGATTGCTTTTTTAGTAGGAATTTCTTGCTTTTCTTTAGCGTGTGGAAGGATTGTCGGATACGGTCGCCGATTTTGGGGAGCTGATCGCCTATTTCGTCGATGGCTGGTGGCCGAAAATCGATCCATTTTCGTCGAAACCGCGGGCCGTGCTGTTGCCCTCGGCGACGGCCGTTGAGAACCTGGAGATGGCCTGCGCGCAGCGCGGAGTTGTTCTGAAAAATACGCGTTTCTTCTCCCCTTCCAAACTGAGGGAATTTCTGAAATCCTCCTGGAGCCGCTTCCTCCCGGCGCAGGAGAGCTTTCGAATTGTTCCTGAAAAAACCTTGAAATTCTGGCTGCGCAATGCCCTGAGGGCCTCCACACGGCTCCAGGCCCTAAAGCTTCGGACTCCGAGGGAAAAAGCGGGGATGTTTCTGCGGACCTTCGCCCTGTGGAGGCGGACAAATCCGGCCAGGAGGCAGTTTTTCTTCGATGCCGATTTCTCTTTTTTTTCCCGGCAATGGGAGGTGCTTCTGTCTCGGCAGCGGGCCGTCCTGTCCACTGAAGAAGCCTACCAGCACAGCGGTTTTAGGGAAAAGCTCTTTCAAAGTGCCTTTGTGGGCGGATTCTCGCCCCAGAATGAGGATGAGCTGCCCTTACTCCGGCTATGCGCACAGCTCTCGGAGCGGGTCACTTTTGTGAATCTTCCCAGCGGGAATTCCCATCGGGATGGATTTTGGCAATCCGTCACGGCCCATCTGTCTACCACTACCCGCCTGTCCATCATGGCCCACCCGAAGGGCGAGGATGCTGAATCGGTGACCGACCTCTGTCCCCCTCACCGGGAAGGGGATGCCAGGAGGAGATTAGAGATGACCGTGCCCGGCGAGGGCGGTAAAACCGATGAAGATGCTGGAACTGAGAAGGGTGCTGAAACCGACGAGGGCGGTAGGCCTGACGAAAACACCCTATCCGACGAGGGCGATAGGCCTTCATTTCCATCTTCATCTCCTTTTCCTTCCCCATCGGCTCACTTCAGCGCCGAGACGGTGGATGAAGAAATCGCCCAGGTGTGCGGGCAATTGCGGGTCGTTCTCGGATCACGGCCCAAAGAACGCGTGGCGATCATCCTGCCCAGCGGGAGTTCCGTCGAAAATATGTTGCTGCAGGAGCGGCTCCATCGGGAGGGCATCCCCTTCAGCTCGGCCCTTTCGTTCCCACCGCATGTCCGAAGCCATCCCATTGTCCACGCCTGGTGCCGCTGGCAGAAATCCGACCACATCGACGATTATGCCTCATGGATTCGGCGCCTGTTCTCCGAAGGCTTTCCGGATGACGCGCTCAAAAAGGCACTGGAAGAGGAAATCTCATCGGCTGTCCTCCGGCTCGCTTGGCCATTCTCCGGTCTGCTCCTCGATTGGGTGAGGGAAAAGACAGGCAATGGGAGGCTGAAGGACTTTTTGGGTCTCGCCCGCCTCTGGCCCGAAAAAGCGGATCTACCGACTTTCCTCGATGCTCTGGAACGAGTTATGGATAACGGCCTTTGGGGCGCCTTTTCCCAGGAACAGCGGTCGGGACTATTCCAGGAACTTCGGCCGTGGGCGCTCGTGGGGAAAAAATGCTCCCGATTTTCCTTCATCGAATGGCTCGAAGCCTCTCTTCGCGAATGTTTTTCCGAAACGCCGAATTACGCCTCTCCTTCGGCCAAAGTCTGTCTGATAACGCCGGCCGAGTTCGATCACGGGACGTGGTCCTGTGTTTTTCTCCTGCGCTCGGCGGAGCGGATGGCGAAGCGCCCTCCCTGGAGCCCCAATCCTTTTCTCCAAACCACCGGCAGAGCTTTGGGACGAAAATCTTTGTCCGGGTATTCTCGCCCATCTTCTTTCGCCGGAAACGCTGGGCACCTGGAGGAGAATGGCGCACAGGAGAATTCTCTGGCCCTTGATCTGAAAAAAATCCGGGGGAAATTTTCTGGGGCGAATGCCTATTTTTTCAGCATTTCCCGGGCGAATGAAAATGTTGGCTCTTCGGCACCGGCCGTGCCTTCATTCCCCAATCCGTCTCAATCTCGGAAGGACGATTATTCCTTCAGCCTTTCCCAAGAGAAAGGAAATGTTGATTCTTCAGCGCCAGCCGTATCCTCATCCCCAAATCCAGCTCAATCGGATGGCGGCGCTTCTGAACCTCTGAACGGCGCCTCCGGGCCTCTGGAGAGAAATGCCCTATCCCCTCCCCCATTGGATTATTCCTCCACCGCACCGGAGCCTTTTGGCGAGCTGAAAAAAATTCATCGGGATCGACGGGATCCGCGGGTGCCGTTCGGGGCCTGGGATTACGGCCTGGGAGCGCCACTGGGGAAATTTTTTGCCTTTTCCTGTAAAACCTGGGAGACTCTGCTGCGCCATCCGGAAGAGGCCTGGTATCGGCACCTGCTGGGGTCGGGAGAGTTTTTGGATTTTTCCGAATCGGACTGGCGGAAAGTGGCCTTGGGGACCTGGGTGCACGATTTTCTGCACTTTCCCGAAGCTTCTGGAAGCGCGATGAGCTTGCCCGAAGCGGCGGAGGGCTGCGGTCATATCCAGGCGCGGGCGGAACGCTTTAGGAAAAATACCGAGGCCTTTTTGGCCGGGCGTGGCCAGCGGGTTCCTCCTGTCTGGGAAATGCTCTGGCGGGAGGCCCTGGGCCTGGCGCAGCGGCTGTTTCGGCGCGTGGCCCAGTGGGGAAAAGCCTGTCCCTTCCGGAGTGAATTTACGCTGCCCGAAGGCAGTCATCTCTCCTTCGCCTCCGGCCATACCCTGACCCTGAGCGGCCGCATCGACCTATTTTTGGAGCGGGGGACGCAGAATTGGATCGTGGACTACAAGACCGGTGGGGATTTTCCCCTGGCGTGCCAAGCCTGGTATCGCTCCAACGCGGCCGGCCAGGCGCTGGTCTCGGCCAAAGGCCTGCAGCTGCTCCTCTACGGCTGGGCGCTGCGGAGCCGTGGCTGGAAAAATATCCACCTGTGGCTGCTGAGGCCGGATGCGCCCGTTGGGGAAGAGGAAGCGGAGGCCGTCTGCCTGGAAACACTGGAGGAAAACCCCGCCTTTCGGAAGTTTTTAGGCGTCTTCGAAAAAATAGTCACCGGCGGGATTTTGGGCCTGTGGCCGGCTTTGCGTTCTTCTTCAAAACGTTGCCGGAGGCCGCTGGCCGTTCTGCCCATCGAGGAGGCGGTTCTTCAGCAGCGCTGCCTGAAAACCTTTGCTTGTCTCTGGGAGTGAATTTTTCCAGCATGGTAGGGATATTAGCGCGACGGCCCTTTTTCGGAGAAAAAAGGACATTCCTTCAGGAATGTCCTCGTCCGCAAGGCGGCGCTCCGCGCCGCCAAGCGGACGGGCCGTCGCGCAACAGGGATAGTTCGAAAGATTGAGGAACCACGCGACAGGGATGCTTCGAAGGACTGAGAAATTTTCCCATGCCCGGGCTTGAAAACATCATCCTCGTGGGCGCGTCGGGGCGCATGGGCCGCTGCATTCAAGCGTTGGCCGAGGAAGAGGGCCTGTCGGTTCAGGCCTGTGCCACACGACCCCGGCTCCGATTGCCGGAAATACAGCTGCCCCAGACTTCCGTCCTCATGGACTTCAGCCACGAGGCGGTCACCCATTCGCTCCTGGAGGATTTTTTGGAAAAAACGTCCCCGGCCCCTCCCCTGCTCGTCGGGACGACGGGGCTTTCGCCGGAGACGGTCCGAAACCTGCGCTCCTACGCCGAGCGGAGGGCCTGCCTGCTGGCCAGCAATTTTTCGCTGGGGGTGGCGCTTTTGCGGGCCTGCGTCCGCCTCTTGGCCGCGAAACTACCCGCTTCCTTCGGGACGGAAATTATAGAAATCCACCATCGCCACAAGCGTGATCGGCCCAGCGGAACGGCCCAGTTGCTCCGGCAGGAGCTCCAGAGGGCCAGGGGCGAAAGGAATAAACCCAAAAACTCCCAGAACCAGAATTTTTCCGACATCGGCCTTCATTCCCTGCGCCTCGGTTCCTTCGCGGGGGAGCACCAGGTGATCTTTGCCGATGAGGGGGAGAACTTGCGCCTGATCCATCAGACGGAAAATCGCCAGATCTTCGCCCGTGGGGCGCTCCATGCTGCCCGATGGATCTTGGGAAAAAAACCCGGTCTTTACTCCCTGGAGGATGTCTTCGAGCTGTAGCGGCTTTCGAGCTGTGGCTTGGGGTCAAAAAGATATTCGGCGGCCTGTTTCCTGGCTGTCTTTGCAAGAAAGAAAGGTCTTTCCTTTCTTTCTTGTGGCCCGCGGAGCGGGCCGATCCCTTCGGGATCCAAAGACAGCCAGGAAAAACAGCTGCCCGTTGAGCGAACAGCCAGGACAACAGATACTCGTCGGCCAAAAATTCTTCCGTTGAATTTTAGGAATCGCCGCCTTTAGTAGCTGCTTTCCGCGATGACTGGATCAGTGCTCGATCGATTTCGTGCGCATTTTCCGATTTTGGGCACAAGACTGCCCAACGGGAAGCCATTGATCTACCTGGACAACGCCGCGACCACCCAGATGCCGCGATCCGTCCTGTCGGCCATGCTGGAGCACGGGATGTACCGCCACGCCAATGTCCATCGGGGCATCCACCACCTGGCGGAACAGGCCGATGCGGCCTATCATCGGGCACGCCAGACCCTGGCCGATGCCCTGCACGTCTGCGGCGATGAGCTGATCTTCACCCGGGGAACGACGGAGGGCCTCAATCTCCTGGCCAGCTGCTGGCCTCCGGATCAACTCCGTCCTGGAGAGGAAATTCTGATCACGGTGCAGGAACACCACTCCAACTTCCTCCCCTGGCAGCGCCTCTGCCGACGGCGGGGGGCCTCGCTGCGCGTTTTGGGTCTCCTCCCCTCGCGCGAGGCCTTTCACGAGACCCTGGAGCATCATCTACATCCGGGTGTCAAACTCCTGGCCCTGGCCCACATCACCAACGTTCTGGGAGAGAAGCGCGACATTCCCACCATTTGCCGACTCGCCCACACCAACGGGACGAAGGTGCTCGTCGATGGGGCCCAGAGCCTGCTCCACGGCCCGGTCGATCTGCGGGCCTGGGACTGCGATGCCTTCGCGAGCTCCGCCCATAAGGCCTTCGGCCCGACCGGCATCGGTCTTCTCTTCGTAAAACCCTCGCTGCTATCGGAACTGGAACCCTACCAACTGGGTGGCGGGATGGTCGAGAAAGTCACGGCGGAGAGAAGTGATTTCAAACATCCTCCGGAGCGCTTCGAGGCCGGCACGCCCAACATCCTGGGGGCCGTCGGCTTCGCCGCCGCCATCGATTTCCTGCGGGCGGAGCTCAGCGATGGAGCCCTGGAACACCGGGAGCGCTGCTTCTCCGAAGCCCAGGAGCGCCTGCGGGGCATTCCGGGACTGCGGCTGTCTCCCGTACCCGAATTTCCTGCCGGTATTTTGTCCTTTACGATGGAGGGTATCCATCCCCACGACATCGCGACCTGGCTCAACGAGGACGGCATCGCCGTTCGGGCGGGACACCACTGTGCCCAGCCGCTCATGGCCGCGCTGGGCGTTCCCGCGACCG
>JAITKE010000018.1 GCA_031278595.1 Puniceicoccales bacterium | reverse complement strand
GAGCCTCACCTAATATCTCTGCCCTATGTCTGAATGTTGTTGGCTTCACGCCCGTTAACCGGCGAAATTCTTCTGCTGTTAAATCTTTTAACCCTAAATATCTCATACTTACTTTTCTAAATGCTCTCTAAATAGCTCTCTTTATAATTCTTATCCCTCGTTTCGAAGGAAGTCTATTGTGGAACAAGATAAAAGGTTGCTTCCCAATTTGACGACACCTTCTAGGGCAGAGGAGAAAGAGGCATCAGGGCAGATGGGGAAGGGGGTATTGTACCTGCGATAGCTGGGTTTGTGCTGATTTGGCCTGCGCTGTCTTTGCAGGAGGGAAATGGCCGTTCAGGCCATTCCCCTCCTGGGGCTCGCGAAGCGAGCCGAGCCCTGCGGGCTCCAAAGACAGCGCAGCGGGGGCGACGGAGCGCCTTGGGACTTTGCAACGGAAACAACGGATATCCTCGAGGCTTCGTAGTAGAAACAATGCGGAACCTCGACGGCTTTGCAGCGGAAACAACGGGGGAACTTGGGACTTCCAAGCTCCTCAGGCCTCGGCCGTGGCTATTGCCGGACGCACCGGGCGGCGGGAGCGGAAGAGGGTGTGGCCGTCGGGGCCCAGGCTCACTTGGACCGACATGCCCTCGCGCAGACTGCCCTGGAGAAAGGCCTCGGCCAAAGGGTCTTCCACATGGCGCTCGATGGCCCGCCGCAGTGGCCGCGCCCCGCACTTGGGGTCATAGCCCTTCTGGATGAGAAAATCCTGCATCTCCCGGCTCAGCCGGACGGAAATTCCCTTCGCCGCCAGGCGCCGATTGAGGGCGGCCAGGTCCAGCTGGATAATGGCCTCTAATGCGCTGCGGGAGAGCGGTCGGAAGACGATGAGCTCGCTCAGGCGGTTGAGAAATTCGGGCCGGAAGGCCTTTTTCACCTCCTCCATTACCCGGGTCTTGGTGGCCTCAAAATCACCGAATTCCCCCTGACCCGAGGAGGGGAAACCCAGATTGCCATTTTTCTGAAAGAATTCGGCACCGACGTTGCTGGTCATGAGGAGCAGGGTGTTCCGAAAATCGACCTTGCGGCCGAGGCTGTCCGTCAAATGACCCTCTTCGAGAATTTGGAGAAAAAGGGGCAGGACTTCCGGGTGCGCCTTTTCGATCTCGTCGAAAAGCAGCACGCTGTAGGGCTTGCGCCGAACCGCTTCGGTCAGCTGACCGCCCTCCTCATGGCCGATGTAGCCCGGGGGCGAGCCGATCAGCCGGGAGGCGGAAAATTTCTCCAGATACTCCGTCATGTCCACCGAGATGAGCGCGTCGGCGGAGCCAAAAACCTTTTCCGCCAATACTTTGGCCAGATGGGTCTTGCCCACGCCGCTGGGGCCCAGGAGGAGAAAAGAGGCGATGGGCCGCTTCGGGTCGCGGAAATCCGCCCGGGCGCGCCGGAGGGAGCGGGCAATACCGGCGATGGCCTCGGATTGCCCGATGACGGAGGACTGCAGTTCTTCCTCAATGGAGAGCCAGGACTGGCTCTCCCGAGGTTCCATACGTTCGAGGGGAATGCCCGTGTAGTTCGCCACCGTGTGGTAGATGCAGGCCTCGTCGATGGTGACGGCCGTGGGGGACTGGAGCTGCTCGCGCCAGCTGTGCAGGGCGGAGGCCCGCTGCTCACGGAGCTGCTTTTCCCTATCCCTCAATTGGGCCGCCTCCTCGAAGCGCTGGTCGCGGATCGCCCTTTCCTTCTGGCCGACGACCTCCTCCAGCTCCTGCTGCAGGGTGTCGACGAGGGCCGGCGGCCGCGGGTGCACCTGGAGATGGGCATAGGAACCGGCCTCGTCCAGGATGTCGATGGCCTTGTCGGGCAGGGAGCGGCCCTGGATGTAGCGGTCGGAGAGCCGCACGGCCAGCTCGACCGCCTGGGGGGTATAGGTGACGGAATGATGGGTCTCGTAGCAGGACTGAATCCCCTGGAGGATGTGGATGGCCTGGGGGACATTGGGGGCCTCGACGATGATCGACTGGAAGCGCCGTTCCAGGGCCGCGTCCTTCTCGATGTTCCTCCGGTATTCCCCAAAGGTCGTGGCACCGATGCACTGGATCTCCCCGCGGGAGAGCGCCGGCTTCAGCATGTTGGAGGCATCCATCGAGCCCTCGGAGGCACCGGCTCCGACCAGGGTGTGCAACTCGTCCAGGAAGAGGATGATGTTCTGGGCCCGCCGCACCTCCTCCAGAACCGCCTTGAACCGCTCCTCGAACTGTCCGCGGTACTTGGTGCCGGCCACCATGAGCGCCAGGTCGAGCGAGAGGATGCGTTTGTCCTGCAGGGATAGCGGAACCCTTTTGGAAACAATGGCCTGGGCCAGGCCTTCGACGATGGCGGTTTTCCCCACGCCGGCCTCGCCGATGAGCGCCGGGTTGTTCTTCGTTCGCCGGCAGAGGATCTGGAGGCTGCGCTCGATTTCCCGGTCGCGGCCGACAACCGGGTCCAGGTGCTTACCCTGGGCCAGGGTGGTGAGATCGCGGCTGAAGGCCCGAAGGGCGGGCGTTTTCGTCTCCACCCGCAGGGCCTCGTCGGGGGACGAAGGATCCGGGGGATGGAAGTCGCCCCCTTCCGCCGACTTGCGCACATCGCCGGTGAACTGGGGATCCAGCTCGGAAAGGATGGCCTGGCGACACTCCTGGACGTCCAGGTGGAGCTCGCGCAGCACTTCCGAGGCGATTCCCTCGCTCTCGCGCAGCAGGGCCAGGAGGAGGTGCTCCGTTCCGATGTAGGAGTGCTGGAGCCCGCGCGCCTCCTTGGCCGCCAGGATAAGAACCTTCTTCACCTGGGGGGTGAAGGGCACTTGGGGAGAGCTTTTAAAGAGAGGCTGTATCGGCTCCCGGAGGAGGGCGGAGACCCTCTGCTCGATGCGCTCCCGGATGACCGCGTTGTCCACACCGAGCCGCTCCAGGGCATTGAAGGCGATGCCCTGACCCAGCTCCAGAATCCCCAGCAGGAGGTGTTCGGTGCCCACGTAGGTCTGGCGGAAGCGGTCCGCCTCCTGACGGGCCAGCACCAGCACCTGCTGGGCCCGGGGCGTAAAATTGTTGATGGGATCCATGGATGGGAAGGGCAATTTTGGAGAGGAATTATAGACGTGTTTGGAAAATGACAACGCCTTTGTGCGGGGCTTTTGGTTTTCCCTAGACAGGGAGGCCCTTGGTTTCGCGATGAGTTTTTCCAGAAGGTGTCGTCAAATTCACCAAGGGCGTTTGCTGGAGGGTCTTGTTTTTGGGGCCGGCTTTCGATGCCGAAGGCATCGCCGCCCCTGCGGCGCGGGCGGGTGGGTGGGGGCGCCGCGGGGGCGGCCAATGGGGAAAAGCCCTCTCCCACCCACCCTCCCGGGGCTTTTTCCCCATTGGAAAGCCGGCCCCCAACGGGATCGGCGAAACTCCTGAAGAGTGCCGTCAAATTTTTGGGGCTGTCTTTGGATCCCGGAGGGATCGCCCGCGAAGCGGGCCCCAGCGCCGGCAAGGGAAAGTCCCTTTTTCCGGCCGGTGCTGCAAAGACAGCCCCAAAAAAGACAGCCCCAGAAATATTCTTTCCGGATTTAAAAACATTCCTCTCCCCTTTCAGAGCCTGCCATCAAATCAGGCAACAAGCTCTCCATCTTGTTCCGTAATTCATCTGGTATATCATGTCTCCTATCTGTCCCTTTTTTCCATTTCCTCTTTTTCGGTGGGGCCCCGGGACGCTCGCTTTGCGAGCAAGCGGCTTTAGCCGCTTAAGC
>JAITKE010000014.1 GCA_031278595.1 Puniceicoccales bacterium | reverse complement strand
GGGCCAGGAGGGGAGGAAATCGGAGCACTGGCGCTCGATCGCCATCGCCGCCTGCAAGCAGTCGGGCCAGCCCTTTCTGCCCGAGATTTTAGCCCCTCGACCTCTGGCCCACCACCTCTCGTCCTTACCGGCGGAGCCAAACCTTCTGCTCGTCGCCAGCCTGGAGCCAGGAACGGAAGGGCTCTGGAGTGTGCTGGAAAATGCGGCTTCGGGCAAAACCATCGGCCCGTTTGTCCTCTTCATCGGTCCGGCCGGGGATTTCAGTCCGGAAGAATACCGCCTCTTGGCAGCCAAGGACGTCCGCGCAGTCCGCCTCTCCCGACGAGTGCTGAGGACGGAAACCGCCGGCGCCTACGCCCTGAGCGTCATCGACCAGTGGCTGCAGTTCCATGAAGACGATCCTGGCCGATGAGGCGGAGCGCTTGCGCTTCATCCACGAGCTCGACCGCAACTTCTCGGTCATCGCTCCGGCGGGCGTGGGCAAGACGAGTGCCATTGCCTCCCGTGTCGTCAGCTGGCTCCGGCGCCGCGCCGCGGAAATGGCTTCGCCCCTCCGGGATAAGGAGGACTCCTTGCCCTTCCTGGGTGGAGAGGATTTTTTGCCCTCCCGGGATGAGGCCGATGCCCTCTTCGTCGTGAGCTATACCGAAAAAGCGGCTGGGGAGCTGGAACAGCGGGTTTGGAAAATACTTCGGGAATCTCCATCGGGCTTGGAAAGTGATTTCTCAGAACCCCTGTCCTCGGTCTTCTTCGGCACCATCCACGGACTGGCTCATCAATTTCTCCGCTCCTATGGCCTGGCGCTGGGCCTATCTCCCGCCTTCCGCATCCTGCGGGAAGCGGAAAAACCATCCTTCTGGCGGCATTTTCTCGGCGAAACACCGGCTCTCTTCCAAACCATCCCGCCGGATTTTTTGGAGAAAATCCAGTCCGATTTCCCCCTTTGGGATGTCCTATTCCTCGTACCGGAAGCCCCGCTTCTGCGGGAAAATTCCCTATTCCTGCGAAGAACTTCGGCCGAGCCCAAGGACGAAATGCCCCTCCCGCCCCCGCCGATTCTGAACCTCGAGGCCGCCCTACAGTTCAGGGCCGGGGGCCAGGGAGCCGCCCAAGTCACGCGCCTGCAGCGGCAGCTGAAGGATTGGGTCGATGGGGAGAAAGGGGCTTCCCTCCCGAAGTTGGAGACGAATCATGGGCCTTTTCTCGCCCTCCTCCTGCCGGAGATGAAAAAGTACTGGCGCTGGTCGGACCGCATCCTGCGGGCCCTTTTGGCCGAAGTGCAGGAGCAATACCTGCAATACCGGATTCGGGAGGGACGGCTTTTCTACGAAGATCTCATCCGCCTGGCCCACCGCTGCCTGGGCGATGGAAGCCTGGCCCAAGAAATTCCCCACCATCGCGTGATTCTGGATGAGGCACAGGATACGGATTTCCATCAATTCGAATGGCTCCTGTCCCTGGCCAGTGCCCGGCGACGACCCTGGAACTTTCCGGCAGCGGGCTATTTCTGCATGGTGGGCGATCCGCAGCAGTCCATCTACGCCGAGCGCGCGGCCCTTTCGACCTATCTGGAGCTGCACCGGCAACTGGTCGAGGAGCATGGGGCTGAAGCGCTCACCTTTTCGGTGACCCTGCGCTGCCCGCAAACGCTGGTGGATTTCGTCAACGCGCAGTTCCCGAAAATTCTAACCGGGCGCGAGGGTCAGGCCGCCTTCGTCCCCCTACGAGCAAGGCCCGATGCCACTCAAGGTCATGTCTATCGCTGGGTCATCGCCTCCGACAGCATCCCAGAAAAACCTTCCGCCGACAGTGCTCCGGGAAAATCTTCCGTCGATGGCATTCCGGAGGAACCGGCTCATCAAGAGGCTCGCCGCATCGCCGAGGCCTTTCGGCGGCGTTCGGCTGCGGATTTTGGGATCGAGCGTTGGTCGGACATCGCATTCCTATGCCCGAGAAAGAAATGGTTGAATGAGCTGGCCCAGGCCTTTCAGGGCCTTTCGGATACACCGGCTTGCCAGCTGCACTCCCAGGAAACGACCTACCGCGACCGACCGTTCTACGCCTGGATGGGCGCGCTCCTGAAAATTTCCCTGGAGCCGGGCAATGACTTTGAGCTGAGCGGTATTCTCCGGGAGATTTTTGGCATTTCCGATGCCCGCATCGCCCGCCACTTCGCCCTGCGGGAGGAGGATCGGGAAATTCGGCAGATCCGCGAGGATTTTCAGAAAAATTCTGCGGAAATTCTGGCCTGTAGTCCCGTGCAGGCGCTGGAATATCTGCAGGAGCGCCATCGGGTGGCCGAGCGGCTGGAGGCGATTTTCGGGAGGAGCTTTTGGCCGGACTACGAGGCCCTTCGTGGACGAGCCCGTGAGGCCAGCTGCCGTTCCCTCACGCTCGACGAGTGGGGGTCGGAGCTCGCGGCCCTGCTGGACGAAAGCGAAACGGCAGTGGCCGTTATTCCCGATGCGCTCCAGTTCTTCAGCTTCCACAAGGCCAAGGGCCTCGAATGGCCCGTCGTGATCATCCCCTTTCTTTACCGCGGTAAACGCGAGCCTGCTCCTCGCTACCCCAGATGGATTTCCTCCCAAGAGGGCTCGCACGTGATTTTCGACCGGCAGCAACTCCCGGAATTCGCCGAAGAGATCGGGCTTCGGCAGACCCAGAACGAAGAGCGCCTGCTCTACGTAGCTCTGACGCGGGCCAAGCAATACTGCCTCCTCGTGGATGATGCCTCCCTTTTCCCCAAAGGCTCGGGCAAGATGGCCCAAATACTTTTTCGGGAAAAGGTAGCCTCTTCCAGGCTTTGGGAAAATTGGGACATGGGGAATCTGCCCCAGGCCTAGGCCCAAAGGGGAGTTTCCTTGACTTCCCCACAGCGATGTTCAGCGTGAAAAGCTCCGTTGGGGGCCGTAGCTCAGCTGGGAGAGCGCGTCGTTCGCAATGACGAGGTCGTCGGTTCGATCCCGATCGGCTCCACCAGGGATTGGACGTAGGGGAAAATTTTCTGGGCGTAGGGGAAAGTTTTTTTGTCGCGCGACGGCCCGTCCGCTTGGCGGCGCTTCGCGCCGCCAAGCGGACGAGGACATTCCGAAGGAATGTCCCATTTTCTTTGAAAAAGGGCCGTCGCGCGCAAAGTTAAGAGACGCTGGGCACCGAAGGTTAGCTGGCAATTTACCTTCGGAAAAAGGGGGAGCTGAGAGTTAAGAAGTGCTGGGCACCGGAGTGCCAGTCGGCAATGCACCCTCTGGAGAGGGAGCGACGGGCGCTGGAGTGTCAGCTGATGATTTGTTTTAGGAAGAGGTGGAAGCGCTGGGCTCTGGAATATCAGCTGGTAGTTCATCTTCGGTGGGGGGAGCTGAGGGAGGAGGCGCTTCGCCGGCTGCGCCTCTTCGTAGGGCATCCCCGAGGTGGCCGGGTATGAGAGGAGTGGCTGCCTGACCGGCCACCTCCACCACATCGGCCAGCCTTTCGTCGGCCTTCTGGAACACGTCGGAACAAAACTGGTTCCAGGGAGGGTCCTGACCCTTCAGGATACTTTGGGCGAGATTCTCGTTGATTTTTTCGGCCAGAAAGCTGACGGCCTTGGCCAGGAGACATAGGCCTGCCAAAACTCCGACGGCTATGGCCAGAGGAGGGCAGCAGGAGCAGCCCACGACGATCAGCAGGGCAGCGGCACCCAAAAGGGTCTTGGTGGTTTTATCCGGAGTGATCTCTTTTCCCAGAAGGCCGGCGGTTTTTTGGATCAGGGTCGCCCCCAAGTTCGCTATACCATCGGCAACGGTGGAGACGATCTTGAGCCTCGAAGAGAGGTCGCGGTAGTGGTTGCTTCCGTGTACGGCCAGCTTGCAGAGACTGCGAATTCCTGAGTCAATCCCTACTTCCTTCAGGACGGACTCGAGGTGCTGGCTCAGAACTTCCTGACATTCGGTCTTGGACATACCCTCGCGCAAGCCCAGGGTTTTTAAGAAATCTTTGCCCAGTTTTTGTTTCTGCAAATAGGCTACAGGATCTTGCGAACCGGGCGCGTTCCGCAGCTCGTCCATGAGGCTCATGACGGGTGTTTCCGCCTTGCGCAAGGCAGCTAAAATGGCAACACCTCTTTCGGAGGCCTCTTCTGGAATGGCCTCGATCGACTGTTTAATCGATTGAGCTTTGGCATCGATCTGTTCCAGAAGCGTGCGGCGAAGATCCTCATCGGCACCCGACGCCATCGATTGGGCAAGGGTCTGGGAGCCAATCGAGGAATGGAAAAGCCGAATGGCCTCATGGACGTTTGCATTGGCACCGATCGCCATCGCCAGAGCGGCTGTATGTCTTACATCAAAATCATCCATGACCTGCGCCCATATAACTAAACCCTCAATTTGCTCTTCCCATTCTTTAAAAAAAATCGCCCGGGTCAATCCTTATGAGACGTCGCCGCAGTTTCGCAGAGGGCTATTGTAGTTTCGCAGAAGGAAATGGGATGTCTATCTTAAGGAAAATTGCTTCATCCAGACAGAAATCGCCTCGCCGGCCGGTTGCCCTCCGGTGGAGCTTGTCTTCGACATTGACCTCGACTCCAATCGGAATTATATGAAAGCTTCACCCTGAGGTCGTTCTATGCATGCCGAAATTCGGGAAAGGGGAGCTTCTGCCCGTCATGCCAATCGCATCGCCGCTGTGCAGTTCCTCTACCTGTGTGTTCAGCGGGGAGAGAAGGAATTTTCCCCGGAGCTTTTTTCGGATTTCTGCCAAATGCTCGCCTATGCTCCGGAAAATTTCTCCTTCGCCGGAGAACTGGTCCGTGGGGTTTTAGGGCAAATCCCCTTCATCGACGGGCAGATTGCGTCCCAGGCAACCCACTGGAAGCTGTCGCGCATGGCGAAAGTGGATCTCTGCATCCTGCGACTGGCGGTTCATGAGCTGTTTTTCAGCGAAAATGTCCCCGCGGTTGTCATCATCGACGAGGCCATCGAAGTCGCCAAGGCCCTTTCCTCCGCCGAAAGTGGATGCTTCATCAACGGCCTGTTGGATCGCCTGAAGGATCGGGCGGGGCATCCGCACCAGGCTTCGGCGGCCCTTCGCCTCGTCCTGCCCTGTGGAAACGCTCCGTAGCGACAAGTACCACCCGTGGGCCGAGGCCCTCGCCCTACGCCAGCAGGGCTCTGGGCAGAGCATCGTCCTCACCAACGGCTGCTTCGACCTGCTCCACGTGGGTCATGTGGGGGCCCTGCAGTCGGCCTCGCGCTTGGGCGATCAGCTCTGGGTGGCCCTCAACGATGACGAGAGCATCCGGCGGCTGAAGGGCTCCGGACGTCCCATCTGGAGTCTGGAGGAGCGGGCCTTCATGCTCGGCGCCCTGGCCTGGGTTCACGGGATATTTGCCTTCCACGGGACACAGTTGGCGGAGGAGATGGAGCAGTTCCGTCCGGACATCTACGTCAAGTCCGGGGATTATTCGCTAGAGAAACTCCATCCCGAGGAACGTTCGGCCTTGGAGCGCATCGGCTGCCGCATCTGTTTCGTCCCCTTTCGAGAAGGCTACAGCACCACCGGTCTCATCGAACGCCTGCGGAGGACTCAGGGAGCTTAAAGGTCGAGAAGAGGGGCGTCTCTGTCGCGCGACGGCCCGTCCGCTTGGCGACGCTCCGCGCCGCCAAGCGGACGAGGACATTCCTCCGGAATGTCCCTTTTTCTTTGAAAAAGGGCCGTCGCGCGCGGAGAAAGCGTAGAAAAACAGACCGCTTACGGAAAGCCAGATGGTTCACAGAGAACTGGACGGCTCATAGGCAGATCAATAGCTCCGGACTTGACAGACAGAAGGAGCCTCTTTGGCTCCATTTTCCACAAGTTCGAGCCTCATGAAGCCCACTTACCATCCTTCCAAAATCCGACGGGCCAGAAGATTCGGCTTCCGCGCCCGGGCAGCAACGGCCTCTGGGCGGAGGATATTGGCCAGTCGGCGCCGGAAGGGCCGCCGGCTCCTGGCGGTGCCGACGCGGGTCAAGGCCTGAGCCTACTTGGCTCCCTCGCTGAAGTTCCGCCGACGGCAGCGCCTGCATCGGGCAAGGGATTTTGCCTTTTTGCGGGAAACGCGTGCCCGGGTGGATGGCGTCCACTCCTTCCTGAAGTACGGCTTTCTCCGGCGGGAGGATCAAACTCATCCGCTCGCCCGCATCGCCCTGGTGGTGGGCAAGAAGCTGGGGCCGTCCTGCTTCCGGCATCGGCTAAAACGCCTCATGCGGGAGGCTTTCCGCCGGCACCAGCACGAACTACCTCCCGGCATCGACCTGCTCTGGGTGGCCCGTCGGGATATGCCGGCCCGATGGGAGGAGATTCAGGGGGAATTCCGATTCTTTACGGAACGCCTGCCGTCGCCGGAGGAGTGGCCGGCGAAAAACTGAGGCTTCCTTTCGCACGGGCTTGGAAAGGCTTGAGAAGGGACGGTGGGGAGGTAACTGAATCTTCCCTTTTTCTCGGGTCTGGGGAGGAGCTCCGCGCGTGACGGCCCTTTTTCAAAGAAAAAGTGACATTCCGGAGGAATGTCCTCGTCTGCTTGGCGGCGCTACGCGCCGCCAAGCAGACGGGCCGTCGCGCGACGGAGGTAGCCTTCCCAAGTTCCCTAAGTTCCCGGCGCAGGCATCCGACGATACCGGCTGTGCCGGTGCTTTCCAGGAAAGGGATGGGGAGCCGTCTGAGGCTAAAAAAAAGGGGGGGGAATCTGGCCGAAGGAAAATTTGAAGTAAAGCGGCTAGACCTAGGAGAAATTTTTGGGCTGGCCGAAAAGCTGTTCCAGCATGGCGGGAACTTCTTTCGCCGACAACGGCTGGGCTCGATGTTCGCCCAGGGGAGCATGACCGCCGGCGAAGGCAGTCGTTTCGGATTGGCGCAGCCGGCGCAACGTCGTCACCTGGCCGCTGCCGGAGGAGCCCTGGGCCACCGAGCGCTTCGCCAGGGCCGATGGAGTCGCTCCGGCGGCCGGAGATCGGATGGTCTCGACCGTGGAATTCCTCAGGGATGAAATGCTGGGCCCGTCCATATCGATGGCCTCCTAGGACTTTTTCTTCCCGGGTTCATGCTCGCGGTCGTAGCGGGCGGCTTCCTCGGCCTGGGCCAGGTAATCCTCCAGTTTCCGGATCCAGTGCTCGGCCGATTCCACAAAAATCCCCAGTTCATCCTCGAAATTTTCCGGGTGCCGGAGCGGCAGGGGGAAGGCCTGGAGGATGACCAGGGTCTGGGTCTGGCGGTCGAGGGCCAGGGTTGCGCCTTGGGTCTCGTGCCAGAAGTAATTCGCCTGCAGCAGCCATTCGTAGATCCGTTCCTTGTGATCGATCGGCGCCATGCCCAGGTAGGCGTAGACGACGAGCTGGGAGCGTTCGCCGTCCAATTCCATGTTCAAAATAACCTTGTCATCGAAGAGGAGAATGCAGTGGTCCTCCTCGTCCAGGGCCAATCGATTCAAGTGCAGGGAATGGCTCAGCCGGCCCAGCAGCTCATTGACCTCCGTCCTCAGATCCATTCCCATCAGCTCTCCACAAAAGTGCCGAAGCGCGTTTTATCTAAAGAAGCTTTTAAGGGCTTGCAATTCCTTCTTTCTCATTTGTCTCTGGGTCAAGGCGATCCGGTTCTCCGGTGAGCCGTCGAGAAGTGCTTTGTTCGCCGGGGCCCCTTATCGATTTCCTGACTTGGCGAGAAGAGTATCACTGAGAGACATTATGGATATCTATGTAGGAAATCTTTCCTATGACACGAGCGAGCTCTCGCTCCGCGCGGCCTTCGAGGCCCATGGAACGGTCGTAAAGGCCCGGGTCGTCACCGACAAAATCTCCGGCCGTTCCCGCGGATTCGGCTTTGTGGAGATGCCGGATGTGCGGGAGGCCTCCCGGGCCATCGAGGCCCTCAACGGCAGCGAGCTCGACGGGATGGCCCTGACCGTCAACGAGGCCCGGCCGCGGGAGGACCGACCGGCCCGTGATTTTCGCCGCGAAGGAGGGGGAGGATTCCAGAGGGATTACCAGAGTGGCCCCCGTCGTTCCGGTGGATTTAACGACCGCTATCGGGACGGCCATCGCAACGATCGTTCGGGCGGATTCGGCGCCGGTTCCCGCAACCGCGGCGGCTTTTAAGTCACAGATCGGCGGACTTCTCCCCTTTCCTCAAGCCCTTTGGGCGAGGAGGAAATAGTTGTTCTGTCCTCCTTGAGGGATGTTCGGCTTTAGCGCTCTCAGAATGTTCTTGGCTCAGGGGAGGCTTTCGCAATCCAGAAGAGTTCGTAACTCAGGGGAGGTTTTTTTGCTTACCCTTTTCCCGAGAAAATACTCCACAGAGGGGCGTCGGCTGGGCTTTTCGGCTGGCTTTCGATGCCAAAGGCATCGGGCCCGCGGAGCGGGCCCACAGGAAAGGCCAGGACGATGTCCTGGCCTCTCCTGGAAAGCCAGCCGAAAACCCCTGAAAGCCCCTTATTCCCCACAAGTCAGAAGCTCTTGCAGAAAGCCCACGGCTTCGCGCAGCTGGACCTCGCGGTCGCCCAGATCAGTCGAGCAGCTCTTGCCGCCAGGCTCAGGCTGAGGTCAGTTTTGGGCTGAATCAAAATTCAGAGTCATCCAGGTCATCTTCCGGCTCTTGGCTTAAGCTGGGAATGGGAGGATTTGTCGGTGTCGAAGCAGGGCGAACGGGAGTTTCAGCGCTGGGCATTGCAGTACTTGGCGAGGATAGAGCAGGAGTCGCGAGCAGCGCATCCACATCGATACCCCATTCCGACAGCAGATTTCGGTACCAGATTTCTATATCCTCCCGAACACAGGCTTTCCACTCATCAAATGTCACCCCACCGTTATCCCGACGAAACGTGTCATTGATCAGGAGAGCAAAAATATCCGAACCCTGCATTCCACACTCCCGCAGCTTGGCCCCAATCGCGGTGGCTATTTCCGTTTTAATCCATACTCTGCAGGCGCCCTTGGCACCGAAGTGCTGATGATCGTAGATCACGCGATGCAGAGGGGTGAAGCCCCGAGCCGTTTGGGACGTTCCATCGGCACCCTTCTCCAGCAGGAGATAGACATAGTTGGGATCATCACATTCAACCGCCATATGCAGAGGGGTTTTTCCCTGTTCGTCCCTGACATCGAATGCAGCTCCCTCCTTCAGCAATAGCCGGATGATCTCTCCATTCCCTCGCCCGACCGCCACCTGCAGAGGGGTTCGCCGGTCGTTTTCCAAGGCATTGATGTCGGCTCCTTTATCCAATAGTAGCCTCAGGATCGTCAGGGATCTTTCCACATTTTCAGCGGATATCGAAACACAGGAAGAGCATACCTCGGGCCAGACGACATAATGGAGAGGGGTCTCATCCCAGTTGTTCGTCGCATTGGGATTAGCACCCTTCTCCAATAGTGCCCGAACATTTTCGACCTGCAGCCATCCGGCCGCCAGATGAAGCGGGGTTTCTTGTCGCCCGTTTCTGGCGTCGACACCGATATCCTCCCGCCTCAACAGCATTGGGACAATTTCCGAGGCACCTCCTTGGGCAGCGTGATGCAGCGGAGTATTTCCTTCGTTGTTGGCGATACGGACATCGGCATGCCTAGCCAGCAGTAGCCGAATGACTTCGGTGCAACTACTCCTTGCTGCGACGGAGAGCGGGGTTTCTCGACAGGAACCGTCGACGGCATTGAGGTCTGCACCCCGATCCAGGAGCATTTCCACCATCTCACAACAACCTTTTTCAGCGGCGCAGTGAAGTACGGTCCAGCTGCCGCACCTCTCATCGACATGTGCGCCGTATTCCAGCAATAGTTTTGCAATTCCGGCATGGCTTCCCTCGGCTGCCTTGTAAAGCGGACTTCGGCCGGCGGAATTGGGGGCCTGGATGTGTGCTAACTTGCCCGTCTTTTTCAAGTTTTCCAGCAGCAGCCGAACGATTTCGGTATTCCCTTTCCACACCGCGTAATGAAGGGCCGATTCCCGTTCGGGGATCGTCGGGTCTGCGCCTCGAGCCAGCAGGAGGCGGACAATTTCGCTGTGACCTTCAACGATGGCACGATGAAGAGGAGTCCAAGAGTGGCAATCAACGGCATTGACAGAAGCCCCTCTGTTCAGGAGCAACTCCGCGATTTCAGCATTTCCCCCTTCGGCGGCCGCATGGAGCGGAGTTCCTTGGCCGGCCTTTTTGGCATTGATCCCATGGAACGGCATTTTTTCCAGTAGAAGCTTGACCATGAGAATGTGGCCGGATTGGGCGGCAAAATGAAGTAGGGTTTCTCCTTTTATCCACTCGCTTTTCGAAGTAAATTCTGCTGCTCTGGCTCTGAGAATAGATGCCCACTGTTCCGGCGTAGCCCGCTGAAAAACTTTTTGCAGATAGAGGAAATGGCCCTTTTTAGCGGCCAAAAAACAGCGCGGAAGGATTTCTGCCAAGTCGAGATTTTCCCCACTTATTTGGCCGAGATCCAGCAATTTAAGGATGGCGTCTTCTGAGTTAAAATTCCCTCTGCTTACTCGTCTAGGATTCGCTGGGATGGCTTCTTCCTCCTCTGTGGTGGGGGCTGTTTCTGCTGCCCCCTGTTCCGGTCCTGCCCTGTCGAGCGACAGTCTTATGGGCCGGGATAGAGGAATTTCCCCATCGCTCAAACTTGGGATGGACACCGACTCGCCCAGCGGTGGAATTCTATCCAGATTCTCCAGGAACTGGTCGCCAAGCATTCTTAGGAGCAGCGATTCCCAATTGGCTAAATCCTGATCCATATCGAAATTGTCCGCCGGAAGAAGCTCCAGGTGGACGATCACCCGATTGGGCGAGAAGATGAGGACGGCGAAGAAGAAGGGCTGATCAGATTTGCGTCCGCGAAGGCTCACTTTCCACCAGAGAAGGGTTTTTTCAGAATTCGAAAAAGATTGAGGGAATTTTCTGAGAAGGAAGCCGTGGGGCAGCGAGGCGACCCGTGGACCTTCCTTCTGATCCGCCTGAACATCGAAGGTAATCCCCGAGCCTTTGGGGAAAAGAGGGATGAATTTAACTGCTGCCTGGGGGTCACTGCAGCCATAGTCGAGCCAGACAACGGATCGAGTGGGCACTTGCTTGTGGGCAAATAACTTTCTTTTACCTGGAACTTTTTTACAACAGGTTTCTTGTCTATGTAGGGTGCAGTGGAGCTCGAAGTCGCAGGTGAAACGTCCGCTAGCCACGATGCCTAGACGCTCCAGCCAGGATTGGACACTTTCCGGCAGGAGGGGATAGACTCCAGAGGCCGCCGAGTCCGTTCCGGCCTCCACTTCCGGTAGGTTCAGTACAGCCAGAGGCCAATCATCCCGAGTACCATAACGGGTGGGGATAGTACAGAAAGGCTCCTGGGCCCACCGTACCCAATCATTATTTTCCCTTTCCCATCTGGCGGCTTCCGAATCGCCCACCGTCCCTCCCGCCAGAGTCACCAGGAACAGGCAGAAAATGGATTCCCGATGTCGAAGATAAATCATGATGTCACGGCTAGCCCAGAGTTTCCCTGCACCCAAGCCCAGATTAGTCCAGTCTTGATCTGATTTGAGTCGGTCTGGTTTGGTAACATAAATTCTGTCTTGCGAACTCCTCTCCTTCCTGGCAAGCTTTTTCATGCCGATTCGGAATTTCTTTTCTAATCGGAGTGAACGGATCGCCTTTGCCTAAAAATCTACTGCTTGAAAATCCGTTAAATTCTCGACTCCATGCCGTTGAAAACTTCCAGACCGAGAGAGGGGAAATCGAGGGTTCTGCGTGCTGTCTTTGCAGCGACGAAGCGAAATGCTTTCGCTTCATCGCTGGGGCCTGCTCGGCAGGCGATCCCGAAGGGATCCAAAGACAGCACGACAAAGCGACAGCCCTAGGTACCAAGCACGACCCCTAGACTGAACCAAGCATGACCCTAGGAACCCACAGACCGATGGTCGCAGCTGGGAAAAATAGAGACCGAAGGTCGAGGTATGGGAAAATAGAGATCAGGATATGGGAAGGCGAAGGTTGGAACAGGGGAAAGCGAAGGCCGGAGTCTGAACCTGCTTTTTCGGGATCTGGGGATTCTAGCATTGCCTCCGTGAAAATGGCATTGCCTCTGGGAAAAAGATTTCCATTGCTTCCGGTGAAGGTTCGGGGCAGTTCGCTGCCCGATGGAGTAATAGACAGGGCTTAGTTTTATGAAATCATTCAATCTATCGGTGGTCTCGCGGGAGGCAAAGGGGCGCCATGCCGTCAATCGCCTTCGCGCCCAGGGCATCATCCCGGCGGTGATCTACGGGCGCTCGGGTACCCGTTCTTTAAGCGTGGAGGATAAGGAATTCCGCGCGCTGCTGAAGGCAAAGGGCAGCGGGGCGGCGATCGTGGAGGTGGAGGACGAGGGGAGGAAAAAGATGCTGGCGACCATCGCCCAGATCCAGAAGGACGCCCTCTCGGATGAGCTGATGCACGTCGATTTCAAGGAGATCTCCCCGGATGAGCCGGAGGTCTTTGCCATTCCGGTCGTCGTTCGGGGCGAAGCGGTGGGCGTGAAGTCAGAGGACGGGGTCCTGGAAATTCTAAAGCACGAGATCTCCATCCGCTGCCTGCTGCGGGACGTGGTCGACGCCATCGAGGTGGATATTTCCAAGCTGCACGCCGGCGAGAGGATTCATGTAAAAAATCTGCCCATTCTGCCGGGCATCAGCTATCTGGGCGACCCGGAGGTGGTGGTGCTGAGCTGCTCGAAGCACAGCGAAGAAGAGGCGGCGGAGACGAAGGAGGCGGCGACTCCGGCGGCAGTTCCGGCGTCCGGAGAGGGATAAGCCCTCCATGGCACGGGACGTCGTCGTCGGCCTGGGCAACGAGGGTTCGGCCTATCGGCACACACGGCACAATCTGGGGGCCTATTTCGTCGAGTACTGTGTCGATTCCTCGCTTTCTGAAAAGCTCCCGTGGCAGCAGGTGGACGAGCGTCTGGCCTGTCGCTGGGCGCGGACTGAGTGCGGCGGTCAGTGCGTCTGCTTCCTCCGGCCGATGGGCTTCATGAATGAATCGGGAGTCGGGCTACGGCGCTGGCTCTCGTTTTTTAGGAAAAGCGCCGGGGAGCTTATCCTCTGCTGCGACGACATCACGCTTCCCCTGGGGGCGCTGAAGATCAGCTTTCGCCCAGGCACGGCCGGGCATCACGGCGTGGAGAGTGTGTGGGAACATGTCGGGCCTGGCTTCGTGCGCTTCCGCCTGGGCATCGGGCCCAAGCGGCACCCGGAGATGGACCTCAAGGATCACGTCCTGGGACATTTTTCCGAGGAAGAACAGGCCTGCGTGGAGGCCCATCTACCCCTGTGGCGGCGGGAGCTGGAGCTCCTGCTTGACAAGGACAGGAATCCTCCCATGAAAGTCTCCTGAATTCCCAAAGCGAAGCATGAGAAAGCATTCTTACCGAGCGAATTTTATTCTGGACACGCGGCACGAGACGGAGCCGCTGGAGAGCCTGATCGAAAAAATACGCCGGACACTGGCGGAGCTGGGCGCCTCCATTGCCCAGGTCCATAACGAGGGACAGAAGAATTTTGAACGGGTGGTGAACCGCCACTTCAGTTCCGGCCTCTACCTGGAGATCCTTTTTGAGGGCCTGTCCTCCCTGCCGGCGGCGATCCGGTCGAAGTTCCAGCTCGACAGGACGGTCAACCGCGTGCTGATCGAGCGCTGCTGAGGGATTTTAGCCGAAAAATTGCTATGGCTTCCTTCAATCGAGTGATCCTGATGGGAAACATGACCCGGGATCCGGAACTGCGTACGACGGAGACGGGGATGGCGATCACCAAGTTCGGAATGGCCATGAGCCGCAGCTTCAAGTCCCAGAACGGCGAGAGCCGCGAGGAGGCGACCTTTGTGGATGTGGACTCCTTCGGCCGGCAGGCGGAGGTGATCGCGAAGTTCTTCTCCAAGGGCAAGCCGATCCTGGTGGAGGGGCGCCTGCGCCTCGACCAGTGGGAATCGCCCAATGGGGAAAGGCGGAGCCGCCTGATGGTGGTGCTGGAGAATTTCCAGTTCGTCGGCTCGCGGAGCGAGGAGGCGACACAGGAAGCGGCTCCGTCGGAGACGAGGGCTTCCCCCTCTTTCAGCCCGCCGCCGGCTGCCCGGGAAAAGCTGGGCGGCGATCGGGAGGCTAGGCCGGTCCCGACCCAGGACTTGGATGACGACATCCCGTTTTAACTTCAAAAACTAGAAAAGCATGGCTACTTCGGAAATTTTGCTCCTGGAAAAGGTCGAGGGCCTGGGGGCCGAAGGGGCCCAGGTGAGCGTACGGGCGGGCTATGCCCGCAACTTCCTATTTCCAAAAAAAAAGGCGATTCCGGTCACCCGGGCCAATCGCCGCCAGATCGAGGCCCTGGCGAAGCGCCGGGAAATGCGCGAGAATGCAGAATTGGCCAGCGCGAAGGAACTCAGGGAGCGCATCCTGGCCCTGTCCATCGTCTTTTCGGTCAAGACGGGGGTTAAGGGAAAGATGTTCGGTGCGGTGACCCAGGCGGATCTGCTGGAGCGCCTGCGGGAGGCCGGCCTGGAGATCGGTCGCAAAAAGCTCCATCTGGAGCCGGTGAAGGAGCTGGGGCCACATCGGGCCGAGCTGCAGCTCCACCCCGCAGTGGTGTTCGAGCTCCCCTTCGAGATCGTCTCCGAAAACCCCCTCGACCGCGGCGAATAGGCGCTTTGGCTTGGGATTTTTCTCCTTTCAGGAGAATACATCTATACCCACATCAAGATAAACCTGAATCCACCCAACGACCTAAAACTTTCTCTTTTTGAGAAATTCGGGAGGAATTTAGGAAAGAGGAGTTGGGCGTTTTTTTTGGTCCTGGAACTTTGATGCTGTGGGGCTGGCTTTGCTCCGAAGGGGGAGGGCACAGCCCTCCCCCTCGGGGCGGCCCGCGCAGCGGGCCCGATTTCTTTGAAATCGAAAGCCAGCCCCACCCCTAAACCTTCCCTGTTGCTTGCCTTCTCTGTCCCTCTAGATCTTCCTCGCCTCTTACCCTCGAATCTTCCGCCTCCAGACCACCTCCAGAAAAAGCCTTCTCTAGCTCTCATCTTCTCTCCCCTTAGACCTTTCCCGCCCCCTCCCGCTCACGAGATGGCGTTGATAAGGGGCTCACCCCGTTCGTGGCAGCGGATATTCTCCAGGGTCGTCGAGGCGATGCGGTCCAGGGCCTCTCGGGTGAAAAAGGCCTGGTGGGGTGTAAGGATCACGTTATTAAAGGAAATCAGCCGCGCCAGCGTGTCGTCGGCGAGGGGCTCGCTGGAGAGGTCTTGAAAGAAATAATCCTTTTCATCCTCGTAGACATCCAGACCGGCGGCACCGATGGAACCACTTTTAAGCCCCTCGATGAGCGCCTCGGCGTCGATGAGCCCGCCGCGGCTGGTGTTGATGAGGATCACACCGGTCTTCATCTGCGCGATGGTTTCCCGACGGATCAGGTGCCGATTTTCCGGCGTCAGTGGGCAGTGGAGGGAAAGGACATCGGCCTCCCGATAGATCTCATCCGGAGAACAGTAGTGGGTATGGGCGAGCTTTTCGACTTCCGGATTCGGGTAGGGATCCGAAACCAGAATTTTTCCCTGAAATCCCTGGAGCAGTTGGCAGAAAATATGACCGATTTTCCCCGTCCCGATCACGCCGAAGGTCTTGCCGTGCAGGTCCATCCCCAGCAATCCCTCGAGGGAGAAATTATGCTCCCGCGTCCTCGCCCAGGCCCGGTGGATCCGGCGGTTGAGGGCCATGAGGAGGCTCAGGGCATGTTCCGCCACCGCGTAGGGCGAGTAGGCCGGCACGCGCACCAGGGCTATTTTCCCCCGGGCATAGTCGAGGTCGATGTTGTTGAAGCCCGCGCAGCGCAGGGCGAGAAGTTCGACGCCGCGGTCGACCAGGCCCTGCAGGGTTTTGGCACCCAAATCGTCGTTCACGAAGGCGCAGACGACATTGGCTTCCCCCAGGAGCCCGAGTGTTTTTTCCGACAGGCGCTGAGGGTGGTAGGTGATCCTGTAGCCGAAATCCCGGTTCTTGAGGTCGAAAAACGTCCGGTCGTAGTCCTTGGCCCCGAAAAACGCGATTTCCCGAACGGGGTGCTGCTGCTTATCCATATACTTTCCCTGGCTTCAACGAGCCCCACAGCCTAGGTCTTTGGGCCCACTTTTCAATCCGAAAATACTCCTGCCGATGCAAAAGGAATTCTGGAGGACTATTGGAGTCGTGATTTCTTATGTCGATATTTCCGTAAAACCTCGTGAAGATTTCCAGGATTCGACGGTGATCTTCCCCTGAGCCTGGTCAAGGAGTTCTTGGGCCAGCTCATCCCGATACTCCTCCTCGTAGACGATGCGGCAGACCTTGGCCGAGAGCAGGGATTTGGCGCAGTGGGCGCAGGGGAAGTGCGTGCAGTAGAGCGTGGCCCCCTCGGTCGACAGGCCGAAGCGGGCGCATTGCAGGAGCGTATTCTGTTCGGCGTGAACCGCCCGGCACAGTTCGCTGCGCTCGCCGGAAGGAACTTTTCTCTGCTGCCGCAGGCAGCCTACGTCCAGGCAATGGGGAAGTCCACTGGGCGCGCCGTTGTAGCCGGTGGCGAGGAGGCGATGTTCCCGAACCAGGAGTGCTCCGATCCGGCGGCGCAGGCAGGTGGATCGGCTGGCCACGAGCCTCGTCAGCTTCATGAAGTAGTCATCCCAGCTCTCGCGGGCGTTGGATGAAGGTGCGGTCATAGGGTTGCCGCCGCCTTTGGAGCCCTTCGGGCTCGTCCGCGGAGCGGACAACGCGGAGCCCCCCGGCGAAACGGCCGGTTCGCCGGGGGGCGCCGCGCAAAGGCGGCGGCAAAAAAAATTCCGTGCGCTAAAATTCGCCCTCATGATTTTCTCCTAAAATTCGTCCTCATGGATTTCCCAAAACTAGCAGGTTTTCTCCTAAAACTGGCCCTGATGGTTTTTCCTCATGCTCGCTCATGATTTTCCCTTATGCTCGAAAATCTTTTCCGAAAGGAAATCTTTTTAATGGGAGAGATAGGGCTGATGGGAAATCGCTTCGGGGAAGTGATATTCTTCTGGGAGGTGGCGAGGATTTGTTCTGGCAGGTGAGGATGGGTTCCTCAATTGGGCCGGCAGGAGGAGGGGAGTTAGGCATTGACAGCGAGGGCCTTCTCGGCGATTAAAAGATTCCGATGATAGCAGCCAAATCCATGGGCCTGTCGCGTCGATTTTTCGGCCTTTCGCTGGCGACGGCCCTGTCGCGGGTGTCGGGCTTCGGGCGGGATGTCGTCCTGTTCGGAAGCCTGGGCACCTCCGGCGCCAGTGCCGCCTTTCTCTTCGCCTTCACGCTGCCCCACCTCTTCCGCAGGCTTTTGGGCGAAGGAGCGCTGGCCTCGGCCCTCATCCCAATTTTTTCCCAGGAATTCCATCGACGGGGCCGAGAGGCTGCCCTGCGGCTCCTGCAGCAAGTCTTTTCCTGGGCGACGCTCCTCCTGACGGGCCTCCTCCTGCTCGGCGCGGCTCTGTTCTGGGGACTGGGCCATATCCCCAATCTGGAGGAGCACCGGGCCCTTGGCTTTCGGCTGGCCATGGTGCTGTTGCCCTTCGCGCTCCTCATCTGCCTGACGGCGCTGGCGACGGCG
>JAITKE010000109.1 GCA_031278595.1 Puniceicoccales bacterium | reverse complement strand
CCGGCATCGAAAGCCGGCCCCAAAAAAACAAGACCCTCCAGCCAATACCCTTACTGAATTTGACGACACCCTCTAAGGTTGCCTGTTTTTGACGGCACGCTCTAGACCACGTGACGACTGAGGAAAAAAGAGAGGAGGAAAGAGGGAATGAAAAAAAGAACCCATAGGGGACCTGACTCATCAGGTGAATTATAGAACAAGATGAGAGGCTTGCTGCCTGTTTTGGATGAGACCCTTCAGATAGGGCTTTAAAATAGAACTTCGGGACTTAAAGTCGCCGCCCATGGGAGAAACTCCGCGCTTTTACTTCCTCTACGGCGGGGACGCCTACGCGGTCCGGCGTCGGGCGGAGGAATTGAGCCAGGAGCTGACCCGAGAGGGCCAGTCGCTGGAAATTTTCCAGGCCTCGGGGCCGACGGCGGCGGATGCCGAGCGCTGTTTAAAGGAGCTGCGGGAGGCCCTGCGCAGCCGTGACCTGTTCGCCCCCCAACGCGTCTTCTGGCTGAAGCAGATCGATTTCCTGGCCGATTCACCGACCGGCCATTCCGAAGCCGTGCGCCAGGCCCTGGAGGAATTCATCGCCAACTGGAAAGCGCTGGATGAGCCGCTCTGCATCTGCTCCGCCTGCCCGGTCGACCGGCGGACGAGGATATTCAAGCAACTCTGCGCCCTCGGCCGGGCCGAGTTCTTTCCCGAAGCCAAAACCCCGGCCGAAGCCCTGCCCCGCCTGCGCGAGTTGGCCCAAAGGGAAGGCGTTGCGCTAGAGGATGGGGCGGCCGAGCTGCTGGTCGAGCGGGTGGGGCTTTCCCATCAGGCCCTGGCCCAGGAGGTCGAAAAATTGGCCCTTTACGCCGGCCCCGGAGGGCGCATCAACCCCTCGCTCGTGCAGGAACTGGTGCCGGAGCTGCAGCCGGACGAGTTCTTCGAGACGGTGGAGCTCTTCTACGCCGCCGATCTAACTCAGTCCCTGCGGAGCCTGGAGCGCTACTTCATCCACACCCGCGAGGCCCGGCCCCTGCTCGCCGCCCTGCAGCAGCGCAATCGCCTGCTGCTGGTCCTGCGCTACGGCGTCGACACGGGTGCCCTGACACTGCACTCCCAGCGCCTTTCCCAGACGGAATGGGAGGCGATGGCCGCCCGTTACCAATCCCTCTTTCCTCCGAAAGAAAAAAACGGCTTCCAGGTCTTCCAGGCCAATTTCTGGTACCTCTCCCGCCTGGCTCGGGATTTGGCCCCCTTCTCCCTCGCTGCGCTCTTGGCCTTCCAGCAGGAATTCATCGAGACTTTTTTCCAATTGATCCGATTTCACGAGCACGCGGAGGAGCTGATGCAGAAACTGTTCCGCCGCTGCCGGGCCCTGGCTTCCTAGAGGGTGTCGTCAAATAAGAGGTGGATAGAGGAAAAAAGAGAAGAAAAAGGGAATAGAGAAGGGAACCATAGGAGATAGGACCTATCAGATGAATTGGGGAACAAGATGAGGAAGTGGCTGTTTGATTTTGACGATACCCTCTGGGCGAGAAAAGGGAATAGGCCTTGCCCTCAGCGCGAGGATCCTTTCATCCGGCCGTGTATCGGCGTAATGGGCTAGACGGGACAATCACATGGACCTGGTTTTTCAGTGGGAACGGCTGAAGCGCTGGTGGCTGCGCCAGTTCGGCGCCGAGAGGCTCTTAAGCTGGAAGTTCCACTGGCAGAATTTCTGCTTCCTGCGCTTTGGCTTTCTCTATCCCCATCACCGGCGCCTGCGTCATCGCTACGTGATCTGCTCCGCCAGCTATAATGTAGGGCCCTACATCGACGAGTTTTTTCGGAGCATCGTCTGGCAGAGCGCGGATTTCCAAAAATCGATCCACATCGTCAGCATCGACGACGGATCCACGGACAACACCGCCGCCATCATTCAAAAGTGGCAGCGGCGCTATCCGCAAAATATCACCTATTTATACAAGAAAAACGGCGGGGTCTCCTCGGCGAGAAACGTCGGCCTGCGCTACATTTTCGAAAACATCGACGCCGACTTCATCACCTTCGGCGATCCGGATGATTTTTTCGACTCTCGCTACTTCTTCCGCACTGACCGGGGAATTTCCCAATGCCCCTGCCCGGCAGATCTAAGCTGCGTGGCCTGCTTCTTTATTCCGTTTTTTGCGAATGAGAAGAGATATACGCTGCATTCCGGGTGCGCCTTCAAATATGGGCCTGTGGCGGAGCTGGCCGATGTCTATTCGTATAAAAACGTGAATTTCGGCTTGGGTTATACTTTTCTGCCCTTTGCTCCGTTGCGCCTGTCTAACGTGTTTTTCAGTGAAACTATTTCTTACCTGGAGGATGCGATTTTCGCGAGCCAATTTCAACTTCACCTGCCACTTTCGCAGCAACACCTCCTTCTTCCTCATGCCTGTTACTTTTACCGGCGGAAAGAAAACGGGCTCTCCACTGAGTTGAAATTCCTTAGCAATCCGAGTTTCTTTTTGGAAATCCCTCTCATTTTGCTCTCTTTATTACAGGAGAAGACACTTCTGCCTCAGGGTCGGGATTATTGGTTTATTGATCGGTTTATTATCCTGCATTTCAATTGGTTCTTTTGTCTGATTAACAACCCGGAGTTTCGTCATGTGTTGGACCTGAATGTTGTTAGGGAAAGTCTACGAGTGGTTTACACTCTGCTAAGCTATATCAGCGTGTCGACTATTGAACGTGTGGTTGCGTGGCAATCTCCCGGCAAGGTTTATATGTTAGCTTTCAAAAAGGGAATGATACCGATCAATGAGATTCTGGTCGATCCTCCTTTGGCGTTAGCGGGTTAATAAAAGATTAACAAAGAACAAAGAGGAGAAGGAAGAATGGATGAAAAATGGAACTATAGGAAACAGCATCTACCAGATGAATTGTGGAATAAGATGAGGAAGTGGCTACTTGATTTGATGACACCCTCTAGGTCATGTGGCGACTGCTGAGACGCCTGCGCTACAGCCTGCAACGGAAACGAAGGCGCTGGGCCCGTCACCTCGACCGTCTGGAGCTCTTCGTCGCCGACGTGCTCTACGACCGGCGGCACGACCGCAAGGCCCGCCTCCTGGCCCTCTCCCTCCACCCCTTATCCCTGCTCTTCGGCCAGATCGTGCGCTGCCGCCTCTGGCTCTACCGGCGGCATTACTTCTCCTCAACCACCCTGGGCTGCCCGGTCATCGTCGTTGGCAATCTCACGGTGGGCGGCACCGGCAAGACCCCGGTCACGGAGGTTCTCGCCCGATTCCTTCAGGCCCACGGCCGACGGGTGGCCATCCTGAGCCGCGGCTACAAGAGCCGACAGGAATCCCTCTTGACCCGCGCCTGGCACTGGCTGAGCCACCAGGCCCCCCGGGCGCCCAAAATCGTCAGCGACGGGAAACAGCTCCTCCTCTCGGCCGCCGAGGCCGGTGACGAGCCCCGCATGCTGGCCCAAAACCTTCCGGGCGTCTGTGTCCTGGTGGACCGAAACCGGGTCAAGGCGGGCCAGTACGCCATCCGCCACCTGGGCGCCGATGTGCTCCTGCTGGACGATGGCCTACAGTACCTGCCGCTAAAGGGGCATCTCTACTGCACGCTCTGGGACAAGACCCAGGCCCTGGAGCAGCAGCACCTCCTGCCGCGGGGAGTTTTGCGGGAGCCCCTGGAGCAGCTTCGGCGGGCCTCCTGCCTCCTCCTGAGCAAGTCCGACGGCCGTTGCGACGAGGCCCTGAACCGACGGCTGAGGGCCTATAATGCCCAGGCGCCGATGCTCGAGTGCTGCCACCGGCCGAAGTTCTTCATCCGCCACGCGGACGGCCAGCGGGAACTGCTCCAGTGGGTCGAGGGCAAGCGCATCGCCATCCTGAGCGGCATCGCCCGACCGGAGAGCTTTGAGCAATTTTTAAGAGAATTAGGAGCCCACATCGCCTATCACCAGCGCTTTTCCGACCACCACCCGTTCGGCCAGGACGACCTGGAGCGCTTCGACCGCTGCGTCCAGCTGCAGGCCATCGACGCCATCCTCACCACCGAGAAGGACTCGGTGCGCATCCGCCGCGACTTCCCCTTCTGCGCGCCCCTCCACTACCTCCGGATCGAAATCGCCATCCTGCCCAATGCCCAGGCCCTCGAGGACGTCCTCTTCCGCTTCCTGCCCTCGCTGCGCGAGCCCTTGGAGTCCTAGCATAGGGTTTTGGGGCTGCCTTTGCGCCGAAGCCCCCGGAGGGGGCTTCGGCGGTGGCCCGCCTCCGGCGGGCCGCTTCCTTTGGAAGCCAAAGGCAGCCCCAAAAAGACAAACTACTCTTTCTCCATATCCGATGGCCCGGCCGCCTTTGCAGCCTGGAAAAATGCAGGCCCTACGGCCCTCATTTTCCCAGGCTGCCGGCCCGCTGCGCGGGCGAGCCCGAAGGGCTCAAAGGCGGCCAGCAAATAACCCCAGGATGCGCCATCTAACTTCACCCTTAACCTTGAAAAGCGTCTAGGAATACGCCCTACAGCGCCTACCTCATAAAATGGTGGGAGATACTGGACTCGAACCAGTGACCTCTTGCGTGTCATGCAAGCACTCTAACCAGCTGAGCTAATCCCCCAGGGCTCGGAGGTGGGCACGGAAGGGATTTCCCTTTAGGCTTCAAGCGTGAAAAAGTGGGAACGCTGGGGAAATGGGAGTGCCACGGGATGTCCTGAAGCCCCAAGCGAGCTCGAGTTGGCGTTCGGTTTTTTTCTGGCCGGCTTGGCTCTTCACGGGTCGCTTGGCCGGAGGGCTTTCTGCCAGCCGGTGGGTTTTCTGTTGAATGACTATTCTTCACTGAACAACTGCTCTTTTGCTGGCTTTTTTCTGGCCGGCTTTCCAGGAGGGCGGAAAAAATTCTTTTTTCTCGCCCCCCTGCGCGGCCCGCGCCTCCGGCGCGGGCCGCCGATTCCGCAGGAATCGAAAGCCGGCCAGATGGGGGGGGGGGGGGGGGGGGCGGGCGCCGGGCGCGGGCGGGCGGGGGCGGCCGGGCGGGCGGGCCGGGGCGGCCCGGCGGGCCCGAGCAACCGCCGGAAAC
>JAITKE010000079.1 GCA_031278595.1 Puniceicoccales bacterium | reverse complement strand
GTCAGGAAAATGTCCTAGTATGTGCTTGTTTTTTGCATGAAAATAATGGGGAGAAAGATTCGTCTAGCGGTGCTCAGTTGTCTGTTTGGCACTTTGTCCATGGGGCATGCCGAGTGGTGGGGTACAGGAGAGGACAGAATAATAATTGAATTTATCAAAGCAAGCCAAGAGAATCTGGAGATCAGTTGGAAGGATTGTGCCGATGCGGTTAATCAACGGCGAATGGAGTTAGGATTTGAATCTACGCGAACGGTGGAGGCGTGTCGCCATCGCTGGGATAGTTGTTTAAAAAAGCATAATCCAAAATTGAGATTCCGTGGAGAGTATGCTGTGTTGAGACGCAATTGGAAAGACGATGAAAATCGACTGTTCGTTGAATGTGTAGACCAGCGCGAAAACGAGACTTTCGTCGATTGGGAGGCGGTTTCGCGGATCATGAGGATAAATAGGTGGAATAGATCGGCATCGGAGTGCCGTGCTCATTGGAAGGTCATCGCTCCCCGAGCTGGTTCACTGAGAACAACCGCGCCGGTACCTGCTGTGCCGGATCAAGTTCCCGGCGATCTGGGCCAGGTTCCGGGTGGTCAAGGGCCTTTCGAAGGACTTTCATATTATGGAGATAATCCCGGTTTTGGGAATTTGGGGTATGGCGACTGGGACGCTTTTGAGTATCCATCGGCTTTTGATGGTGATGTCCTTAACGCTCCTGAATATTCATCAGTTTTCCCGTCCGACGAGAATTTGTTCGGATTTCCTCAATAAAAAGTTGCAGAAGGGTTCCCCGTTGTACGCCTAGGTTGATCCGAGATAGGCCTTTATGCCAAACGTATTGGTGACCGGAGGCTGTGGCTACGTCGGCTCGGGGGTCATTCATCGGCTAAAACGCCTGGGCTATGGGGTATCGGTGCTGGATTCCCTGGTTTGTGGGGATAAGAGGACGATTCCGGAAGACGTCCCGCTCTACGTCGGGGATTACAGCAACCTCGCTCTGGTGGAGCAGATCCTATCGAAGCAGGTGGTGGATTGCGTCCTGCACTGCGGGGCCTGGACGGACGTGCGCGAATCGCTGGTTGAGCCGATGAGGTACTTCATCAACAACCTGGCCGGGACGATGTTTTTGCTGCAGGCCATGGTGCATTGCCACGTGAAGCAGATCGTCTACCTGTCGACGGCATCGGTCTACGGAGAGGTGGAGAGCGGCTTGGCGAATGAATTGCAGGTACCGAATCCCATCAATCCCGACGGGATGACACATCTGGGGGTCGAGCAGCTGCTGGCGTCCTTGGCGGAATCCGAGCGCTGGAGCGTCGTCATCCTCCGCCCTTCCAATGTCGTGGGACGGGTCTCGCCGGGCGGAAGCACTTTCTGGAAGAAAAATACCCTGTTCTCCGTTCTGGGCGAGGTCGTAGGCGGCGAACGGGAATCCTGCGAGGTTTTCGGCTGTGACCGGCCCACGTTCGACGGAACGGCGGTTCGGGATTATGTCCATGGGGAGGACGTGGTCCGGGCCCTTGTCTCGGCCCTGTCATCCCTGCCGGCGATGGGAACAGGGGTGACCTACAACCTCGCCTCCGGCCGGGGAAATTCGGTACTGGAAGTCATTCGGGGCTTCGAGAAGGTTTCCGGAAAAAGCATTCCCGTTGTGGAGTCGGCTGCCCATCCCGGGGAAATCGCCCGTTCCGTTCTGGAGCCGAGGAAGGCCCAGCGGGAGCTTCACTGGGGGCGGCGCTTCGATGATTTGGAGTCCTTGATACGGGATGTCTGTCTAGGGAAAGAGCAAGGGCTTTTCGGCTGACTTCCCTTCCCGGGATCTGGGGCCGCCTTTGCGAGAGGGGAAGGGAAAGGAACTTTCCCTTCCTCTCTCGCGGCGCCCGCGCCCGCAGGCGCGGGCGCCGGGGTCCGTAGGGCCCAAAGGCGGCCCCAAAACTTACCGGCTGCAGATTTGGCGTGATTTGGTTTGGATTGGGTGCGATTCAGGTTTGGCGCGGATTGGTCGCGATTCAGATTCGGCATGTTCAGATTCAGCGCGATGGCCCGTAGCTAAACGGCCGAAGGCCGTTTAGCTACAGGGCGCTCCCGCGCGCGCTTCGCGCGCGCGGGAGCGTCTTCTTTGCTTCGCAAAGGGGCCATCGCGCAAAACCACCGCCGAAGCGCTAATCCGGCCGGAAAAAGCCGACGGAGCTGCCCGGAAGGTCCGGCGCCAATGACTGCGGATAGCCCTGGGAAGGAATGGCCTCCGTAGCGTAGCTTGTGGGAAGATTTTCCGACTCGCCGCCGTAGCGAGGTGCATCGGTGTCGAGGACGCACGACCACGTCCCGCCGAGCGGGACACCGATGCGATAGCGCTCGCATCTCACCGGCGTGAACTTGCAGAGGACGAGCAGGAGCTCCCGTTCCTCCATACCTTTTCGCAGAAAGGCCAGGACGCTGTTTTCCGCATCGTCGCAGACGATCCACCGGAAGCCCTGGGCTTCGGAGTCGTACGCCGACAGGAAAGGATACTGCTGGTAGAGCAGATTCAGATCGGCCACCAGCCGCTGGAGGCCGCGGTGCTCGTCGTGGGCCAGCAGGTGCCAATCGAGGCTCTGTTGGTGGTTCCATTCGTTGGATTGACCGAATTCCCCACCCATGAAGAGCGACTTCTTCCCGGGCCAGACCCACATGAAACCCAGGAGAGCGCGCAGCTCCTTCGCCTTCTGCCGGAGGGAATCCCCCGGCATTTTCTGCAGCAGCGAGCGCTTGCCGTAGACCATCTCATCGTGCGAAAGGGCGCAGATGAAGCGCTCTGAGTACTGGTAGAGCATGCCGAAGGTGAGGCGCCGGTGATGATGGCGGCGCCAGAGCGGATTTTGGGAAAAGTAATGGAGCGTATCGTGCATCCAGCCCATGTTCCACTTGAAGTCGAAACCGAGCCCGCCGTCACCGGTCCGGGCGGTGACGCCCGGGAACGAGGTGGATTCCTCCGCAATCGTGAAAACTCCCGGGCATCGCGCGTGCAAGACTTCGTTCAGCTCGCGGAGGAAGTGAATCGCTTCCCAATTTTCCCGACCGCCCCGCTCGTTGGGGATCCACTCGCCGGAGGGCCGGCAGTAGTCGCGGTAGAGCATGGAGGCGACGGCGTCGATGCGCAGCCCGTCGAGGTGGAAGTGCTCACAGCAGTAGAGGGCACTGCCGATGAGGAAGTTCCGCACCTCGTGGCGGCCGTAGTTGAAGGCCAGGGTACCCCAGCCCCGGTGTTCCCCCTGCCGGGGATCCTCGTGCTCGTAGAGGCAGCTGCCGTCGAAGCGGGCGAGCGAGAACTCATCCTTGGGAAAGTGTCCGGGTACCCAGTCGAGGATGAACCCGATCCCGCTCTGGTGAAGCTCATCGACCAGATAACGGAAATCGTCCGGATTGCCGTAGCGCTGGGTCGGTGCGTAGAACCCCGTCACCTGGTAACCCCAGGAGCCCAGGAAGGGAAACTCGTTCAGGGGCAGGAATTCCACGTGTGTGAATCGCATTTGCCGTAGATAGTCGCAGAGTATTGGGGCCATTTCGCGGTAGCGGCAGGGGCGGGGGCCGGAGGGCCCGACGATATGCCGCCAGGAGTCGAAGTGCATCTCGTAGATGGAGAGGCAACGCCGGGGCACTTCCATTCGGCTCCGCTCCTGCATCCACAAAGAATCCTGCCAGGGAAAGGAGTCGGGCTCCAGGACGATGGCGGCGTTCTTGGGGGCCGCTTCGAAAAAAAAGCCATAGGGATCGGTCTTGAGATGCCGCTGTCCATCGGCTCCCAAAATCTCGAATTTGTAGAGCTCGCCGGCCGCCAGATGGGGGAGGAATAGCTCCCAGACACCGGAGTTCCCCAGAAGTCTCATGGGGTGGTAGCGGCCGTCCCAGGTGTTGAAATTTCCCACGACGGAGACGCGTTGGGCGTTGGGGGCCCAGACGGCGAAGCGGGTGCCTTCGATGCCCTGGATTTTGTCGCGGTGGGCACCGAGCTTGCGGTGAATCTGAAGCTGCTTCCCCTCGTTGAAGAGGTAGAGGTCGTCGGCCGAGAGCGTGGGTAGGAAGCGGTAGGGGTCGTGCTCGAGACGTGTCTGACCCTGGAAGTCCTCGATGCGGAACTGGTAGAGGAAGGGGGAGGAAAAATTGCTTAGGAAAATCTCAAAGACGCCGGTGGGGTGGAGCGACACCATGGGGCGTTCCCCAAAGGGCCCCAACAGCGCACAGTGCCTGGCATTGCGGAGAAAGGCGCGGATGACGAGGCCCCGCTGTCCCGAGCGCCGGACTTCATGGGGGCCGAGGTAGTGGTGCGGCTGCGCGAGCCTTGCCTGGAGCAAGAGTTCCAATTCCCGCGACGGCGCAGACATGAGCCCCATAGCTAATCGAAAAACACCCTCAAGACGAGCCTTTATCCAAGTACCCCAAGACGAGCCTTTATCCGACAGCGGGCCTCTTTTATGATCCATCTTCTTTCGAGGATCCATTCTCTCTTCTACGATCCAGCCGATGAGCCATTTTCGGTTGTCTTTTTATCGATGGGGAAGTTTGAAAGATGGAGACCGGTATCAGCTGAGGGCCAGTATCAGATAAAGACCGGTCTTTGGCTCGCTGTCGTTCTTCACTCGCTGTCTTTGCAGGGATGAAAAGTTTCCTTTTCATCCCTGATGCTCGCTCCGCGAGCGAGCCCTTCGGGCTCCAAAGACAGCGAGCGCCCGTGGCATCGATTTCCCCGGCACCCTCTTCCGGCCCCCATCTCCCCGGCGCCGATTTCTCGGGATTTGGGAAACTTTTTGATGCCTCGGGGTTTGGGGGTTTTCTATTGCCGACGGCTGATCCGCCGAGGGGCCGCTGAGGGAGAAAGGATTGGAAGCCTTGAAATGAGGGATGATTGGAAATGGGGAATGATTTGGAGCCTTGAAATGCCCCGAAGCCTCCGCTCAATGGGCGGCCGTTTATGGATTCCATCGGGCCCATTCCGCTGCACGTCGGCCTCATCATGGACGGCAATGGCCGCTGGGCGGAACAGCGGGGGAAGCCACGGCTCTACGGCCACCGGCGAGGGGCGGAAAATGTCCGGCGCATCGTGACCCATGCCCAATCCCTGGGCATCCGCTTCCTGACGCTCTACGCCTTTTCACTCGAGAACAACCAACGGCCGGCGGCGGAGGTCAACGGCCTCCTGTCGCTCTTCGAACTCTACGCGCGACGCTGGCTGTCCCAGCTCCTGGAGCAGGGAATCCGCATCCACCTGATCGGAGATGTGGAGGCCCTGCGGCCGTCGACGGCCCGGGCTCTGCGGAAATTGGAAGATGAGACGCAGAAGGGGGAGCAGATGACGGTGATTCTGGCCGCCAACTACGGAGGCCGGGATGAAGTTCTTCGAGCCATGCGGCGTTTTTGGCAGTCCGGCGCGACGAAGGGGCCGAGCCGTTGGGAGGATTTCGAAAAATTCCTGGACACCGCCGGCATTCCCGATCCGGATCTCATCCTGCGCAGCTCGGGTGAGATGCGGCTGAGCCACTTTTTGCCGTTGCAGTCCGTCTATTCGGAACTTTATTTCCCCTCCGTTCTGTGGCCGGACTTCAGCGAAAGGGATCTGGACGAAGCCGTGGCCGTTTACCGCCGTCGCCGGAGGCGATTTGGGCGACTGGGAGGCCGGGAAATGAGTGAGTGAGAGGTGAAGGAGAGAATCGGAAGTTTTTGCGTTCTGTGGCTGGCGGTTCTGGGCCTACTGGCCCTGGGGGGCGTGGCCGGTGGGGTGCTGCTGCTCATCCTGGCCTCGCTGCTGACCCAGTATGAGCTCTGCCAACTCTGCCGCAAGGCCGGTTGCGAGCCCTACCTCTGGCACTGCCTGGGCTATGGGTCGTTGATGCTACTCCTGGCCTATTTCCCACCGGCCCCGATGGGTGGAGTGGAGGCGGCGATGGTGGTTTTCGTCTGTGCCCTGATCGAGACGACCTTCTACGCCTTTTCCAAAAAGGAACCGCGGGCCATCATCGGGAGCCTGGTGTCGACGGTCTGCAACCTGGTCTACCTGCCTCTGATGTTCGCCTTTCCCCTCGCCATGTTACGGGACTGGTCATCGGAGGAAAAGGGCGGGGTGGCCCTCGCCTGTCTCCTGTGGGTCATCGCCGTGGCCAAGTTCAGCGATGTGAGTGGGCTCTGCATCGGCTCTCTCTGCGGCGGGCGAAAATTAGCCCCACAGCTGAGTCCGGCCAAGACGCGCCGGGGCCTGGTCGGCGCCGTGATCCTTGCCCCTCTGCTCGTCGGCCTGGGTGGTCGACTGCTCTTCGCCTCCTTTTTTCCGAAAAATTTTTCACCGCTCCGGGCCCTGCTGCTGGCGATTTTCATCGCGCTGATCGCCGCCTTTTCCGACCTCGTGGAGTCCACGGTCAAGCGCCTGGCCCAGGTGAAGGATTCCGGAAAGCTCATTCCGGGCATCGGTGGGATTTTCGACCTGACCGACAGCCTGATCCTGGCGCTGCCGGTGGGAGTCCTGTATTTCCACTACTGGGAAAAGCTGTCCCCTGTCCTGAGGGCACTCTTCTGAGCAGGGATCCGGAACATGGCCGCCGGCATCCTCTACGTCGTCGCGACGCCCATCGGGCATCTGGGGGATCTCTCGCTGCGGGCACTGGAGGTTTTGAAGAGCTGCGAGGTGCTGGCCTGCGAGGATTCCCGCGTCAGTTCCCGTCTGCTGACTCGTTACAAGCTCTCCCGTCCGCTGAGGCTCTACAATGCCGCCCATGAGATCCGCCAGGCGGCTCTGTTGCTGAAGAAATTAAAGCTGGGGGAAAATGTGGCCCTGATCAGCGATGCCGGGACGCCCAGCCTGAGTGATCCTGGCTTTCGCCTGGTCCGGGCCTGCCGAAAGGAGGGCATCGCCGTCCTGCCCGTTCCGGGGGCCAGCGCCGCCGTGGCGGCCCTCTCGGTCAGCGGCCTTCCCACCGCGTCCTTCCTCTTCCTGGGCTTCCTGCCCCCCAAATCGAGGCGGGAAGTCTTTTTGCGGTACGATGATTGTCCCCATACGCTCATCTTCTACGAGGCCTGCCACCGCATCGAGAAGTTTCTTTCGGAGGCCCGAGAGATTTTGGGCAATGCCCGCTGGGCCTGCGTGGCCCGGGAGATGACGAAGCTACACGAGACCTACATCACCCGCCCTTTGGGAGAAATCTGCGAGGAAAAACTCTATCTGCCGGCCAAGGGCGAATTCACCATCCTCATCGCCAATACCCGCTTTGCGCTCTAGGGAACCGGAGGTTTGGGTCTGTCATTGGGCTGTCTTTGCCGGAATGAAAAGTTCCCTTTTCATTCCGGGTGCTCGCTCCGCGAGCGAGCCCTTCGGGCTCCAAAGACAGCGAGCAACCCGGATAACCTTTCCCCAGTGCCAATTCCTCGGGGTGGAACTTTCTGATTTCTTGAGTTTTTAGGGTTTTCTATTGCTGACGGCTGATTGGGGTGCGCCGCCTTGGCTGGAGCCGGCCTTCGGCCGGCCCCAGCGGCGGCCCGCTGCGCGGGCCGGAGCCCGTTTGGGGCTGCCTTTGCGCCGAAGCCCCCGGAGGGGGCTTCGGCGGAGGCCCGCCTTTGGCGGGCCGCTTCCTTTGGAAGCCAA
>JAITKE010000071.1 GCA_031278595.1 Puniceicoccales bacterium | reverse complement strand
TATTTGACGACACCCTCTAGCCCCGGTGCGGAACGGGCTAAAGGCATCCCTGTAGCGTGCTTATTTTATACAGCTCGCGGCCTGGATAGCTTTTTTTCAGGCTGTAGGTGTGGAAATCGGCTTCGGGTTGTATGGCTTGAGGAAATGCTGTGCGACTCGAGGGAGGTGCTGGGGCTGTCTTTGCGGCACGCAAATTCCGTTTGCGCGCCGGCGCCCGCTTCGCGGGCGGATTCCTTCGGAATCTAAAGACAGCCCCAAACCCAACTTTTCACAGGATAAATGGGGCTCAGCCATGGGCCAGGGCGACGACGTCGATGGTTCGAAATCCGTTTTGGAAGAGAATGGCGGCGCATGCCTGGGCCGTCGCGCCGGTGGTCAGCACATCGTCGACCAGGATGAGGCGGCGCCCGCGGTCGACGCGCCCGGCCCGACGGTGGAGGGCAAAGGCCCCTTCGACGTTCCTCCGGCGTTCGTTGGGACTCAGCTGGGTCTGGGAGGGGGAATTTTTCCGTCGGCGGAGGAGGGCCATGACCGGCGAACCCGAGATCTGGGACAGGGCCCGGGCAATTACCTCGCTCTGGTTGTAGTCCCGTTGCCAGAGCCGCCGCCAGTGGAGCGGCACGGGCACCAGAATCGCCCCGGCGAGGGTGTTGCTCCACTCGGGATGCTGCCGGAGAATTTTCTCGAGATCCGTGACCAAGTACTCGCCATCGCGGTATTTTAGGGCATGGATCCATTCCCGAGGCAAGCCCCGAAAGTTCCAGAGGTAATGAATCTGCCGCAGGGGGAAATTCTGGCTTCGGCTGGAAAATTTTTGGTCTTGAATGGGGAAATTCTGGCCCTGGCCGGAAGGACGAGGGGTTTCAGAAGAACGGGAGTTGTCGGCGCTGGAGAGGAGATCATTTTCCCCGGCAGGCTCTGGGTTCCAGGAAGAACCGCGGAGTTTGATGGAACTACCGTGGAACTGGGCGGAACTGGGGCCTCGCGGCTCCAGCGAGCGGCGGCAGGACTCGCAGGTGTGCCAGGTCTCCGTCCCCTGAATCGTCCGGAGGCAGAAGAGGCAGGAGCGCGGGTAGAGAAAATCCAATACCGGATGCGCCAGTCGGAGAAATGTTTGCAAAACTGGTTTTAGGGCATCCATCCGATTTTTTAAGCATGTGAAGGATTGGGGCTCTCCGGAGCTTTTTTCCAAAAACCGCTCAGGGCTTCTCCTGATCGACCCAGCGGCCGATGGACTCGATGATCCACTCGTCGATCTCCTGATCGTTGGCCCGAAGAACCGTCTGACCCAGCTTCTTGCCCATGAGGTCTTTGCCCAGCGGCGAGCGGTAGGAGAGGATGTTCTTGTCCGGATTGCCGTCCCAAGCCCCCAGTATGGAGAAGGTCTCGGTCTTCTGGGTGTCGCGATGGCGCAGGGTCACGGTGGAGCCGATGGAAACGCCGTTGGCATCGGCCTCTTCGAAGCGGATGACCTGGGCCCGAGCCAAATCCTTCTCCAGCTGGGCCCTGAGGGCCAGGAGCGTTTCCTGGTCCTGGCGGGCCATCTTGTATTCGGAGTTCTCCCGCAGATCCCCTTCCTCCTTGGCCACCTGAATCGCCCGCTTGTTTTCCGGAATCCGGCGAGAGAGGAGATCTTCGTACTCCCGCCGCTTGGCCTCCAGACTTTCCTGCGACACCTTCAGGGTCTCCTGCTCCTCGATGTCCTTCTGGACGTCCTTCATGACTAGGCTCTGGACCTGGGGGAAGAGCTTGATGAAGCGCGCCAGGAGCGATTTCTTGGTCAGGGCATTGAATCCCTGACTGGTCCACAGCATCTGGGCCAGGTCGCGGGCCTCCTCGGACGAAGCGTCGGCCAGCAGGTCGGGGATCAGGTTGTAATCCTTGCTCAGGAGCTCCGCCAGGGGAATGCGCTTGTTGCCCGAGAGATGTACGGCCTCCACATCCACCGCGCGGAAAATGGCCCGCAGGAGCGCGACTCCTATGAGCTGCCCGTCGATGACCTCGGCGAAGCGGCGTGCATGGCGGTTCTTGAGTATCCAGTGGAGCACCGGTGCCTTCAGCGTATGCTCCCGCAGCCAGCGCAGGAAGTAGGCCGCGACGACATCGGCGCAGCCGCGTTCCATAAAGAACGCCACGCAGTCGCTGATGAATTTCTCCGAGCTGTTCCTCAGCAGCTGCGCACAGCGTTCCTCCCATTCGTCGGGATAGGCGCAGGCCACGAGGTTAAGGAACTGGGCACTGTAGCGGGGAGCCAATGCCTCCGCCAGCGGGCTGAGATGATTGCCGGCCTCGAGCAGGATCGACTTGGCCGATGGCTCGACGAAATCCGCCGTTTCCCCCTGGATTTGGAAGAGCTGGTCGCGGAGGAAGCAGGCCTGCAGTTTTTTGGCGATGGGCAGTGGGGAGTCACCGGTGATGGCCGTCTGCAGGGCCTCGACAAAGACCGGAATGTGGTCGATGAGCCCCAGGCGATGCTCCTCCGAGAGCGAGAGGATTTTTTCCAGGACGGAAATTTTCCCCATCGCCTCGCGGTGCAGGTCGAACTGGCGGAGCAGGTCGGTGACCACATCCAGGGGCTCTTCGCAGAGGGCGAAGGTGTTGGGCTTTCCCTCCACCGGCCGGATGCGCCCATCTTCCGCCATGAGCTTCTGGGTGCGATTCCACCAGCTGCGATAGGTGGAGATCCCGATGACGGGCCGAAAGTGGCGTTCGATCTCGCTCGCGAGGATCTGCGTCTGCTGATTTTCCTTCATCATCTGCAGGATCAGGCCGATGGGATCCTCTTTGATCTGCTTCTTCAGCCCCTCGGAATCCTGCTGAAAGCGGACCAGCAGGTGCTGTTTATCCAGAATTTCAAGCTTCCGGACACAGAACTCCGGATCCATCAGGTGATTTTTCGGACCCTCCCCGAAGTCGAGGACGAAGCGATCCAGCACCGCATCGTAGTGCTGAATTTTTCCAAATCCCCAGCTGGTGTGCAGGCAATAGGCCCCCGCCATCATGTGCTCCACCTTCTCCTGTACCTGGGTCAGAGCCGGATGCTTCTTGAAAATCGATTCCGATACGTTATCCATAAACCTGCAGTGCTGCGTTCCCAATTGTCCCTTGGGACGGATGAGTGTCTATTTTTGCCCCACGGACAGGGGGGCTGTCAATGTTTTTCGCCATTTCCTCTGACCAATGGGAAGAGATGCTTTGCCCGGAGCCTGGAAACGCAAGTGCGAAATTTTTACTTTTCGCCGACGGGTCTAAGATTAGAAAAATCCCATGGCGTTTCTTCCGTCCGTCCTGGCCATTTTAGAGGACTGTCTGCGGCGCACTCCCGGCCTGCGATCCTGCCGGCCGGAGATCGAAAGGGCCTATGACTGTCTGTGCTCCGCCTTTCAAAAAGGAGGCAAGCTCCTGCTCTGCGGCAATGGGGGGAGTGCGGCGGACTGCGGCCACATCGCCGGCGAATTGCTGAAGAGCTTCCGCTGCCCGCGGCCTTTGCCGAAAGAAGGGTATCGACTCCTGGGGAATGAGTTGGCTCGGAACCTGCAGGGCGCGCTGCCGGCCCTAGCGCTGCCGGATTTCGTCGCCATCGCCACGGCCTACGCCAATGACTGCGACCCATCCTATACCTTCGCCCAGCTCACCTGGGCCTTCGGCCATCCCGGAGATCTTCTCTGGGGCCTCAGCACTTCCGGCAATGCAAAGAATGTCTGTCTGGCTGCCCGAATCGCCCGGGCCAAGGGGATGAAAGTGCTTGGGCTTTCCGGCGAGACCGGGGGGCAGCTGAAGGCCCTTTGCGATGTCTGCATCTGCGTACCGGAGCGGGAGACCTATAAAATTCAGGAACTGCACCTGCCGATCTACCACGCCCTCTGCGCCATGCTGGAGCAGCACTTTTTTGCCTAAGGCCGGAATTGGGCCTTGCTCCCGAATTTTTCCCCTGCTAAAATGCGTCCCGCCGGCCTATACGCCCATGAGTTCGCGCCAAAAGGAGTGTTTCAACGATCTGATTTTCCAGGAGGCGGAGAAGATCGCCGAAGCGGCCCATTGCGTTGCCCTGATGATTTTTGGCGATACGATGGCGGAGTGGAAGGATTTGACCATCCCCTTTGAAAAGGAAAAAATCATCCTCGTGACCCAATATCCCGCCGATTTTCCGCGGAAGGATCATTTCGATCACCTCATTGAGGTCGCCGCGATTACCCCACAGCGATTTTCCCAGCGGCGGGGCGCGATCGTCATCGGGATGACCCGGGGCATTTTTTCCATTCACGAGAGGATCTGCTGCGTCGCCGGTATCACCGGGAGCAATGCCTTCGACACCATTGCCCTGGTCGATGTGAGGGACGAAATGGAGTCGATGGCCCTGTTGAGGGGGAAATCACTGCCGTCCGAAATCCAGCCCTCCGTGCTGGAAAGCGTTCTCTCCGTCGCCTCCGAGATCGCCGTTGAGGGCAGGGAGGGGCGGGCCATCGGCTGCCTCTTCATCCTCGGGGATAGCGAGCAGATTCGACCCTACACCTGCCCGCTCATCCTCAACCCTTTCCACGGCCACGCGGAGGCGCAGCGCAATATTCTCGATCACCTCGTCGTTGAAACGGTCAAGGAGTTTGCCTCCCTCGACGGCGCCTTCATCATCCGCAGCGATGGGGTCATCGAGGCGGCGGGCATCATGATCCAGACGCCCAAGATCTGCCCCATTCAGCTTCCTCTGGGCCTGGGGACCCGCCACGCCGCGGCGGCGGCCATCTCCTCCCTGATCCCCTGCGTCGCCATCGCCGTTTCCCAGAGCACCCGCCGCGTCACCTGCTTCCACCGCGGCGAAATGCTCCCCATTTCGGGGTGAGGGGAGCCGAGGCCTAGTTATGAATCTGACGGTGGGGATGTGAGGACGGACGGTGGCCTTCGAGACGCAGGACCTCTCCGCTTTTCTATTCCACCTGCTGTTACCTCTCCACCTTCAGCCTTTGGCTCCTCTTCCACTTCGGGTGCGACCCCTGTCCCCCCTGCTTCACTCGGAGGAGGTGACGCTACGCCCCGGCCTGGAGGTGGAGGCGGAGGAGGCGGCGGTGGTGCTGGTGCAGGCAAACCCGAAGGAGGTGGAGGCGGAGGAGGTGGCGGTGGAGAGCCTCGGGGTGATGCGGCGTTAAACCTCGGTTTTGCCGGCATCTGAAAAGATTCGGATGTTGGGGCCAACATCCATTTGAAGGTTTTGTGAAAAGCGCTCATATCCGATAAGGCCTGATCTAGTACGATGTTAGGTTTTTCCTGAGTTTTGGCCTGCTCCCACTCATCTCGCAGCCATTCTATCAGGGCTTCCACCAACGCTATCAGGTCCGTCGATCTCAGCTCTTCTCCCGAATTCACCTCTTTGCTCGGCGCCACAGGACGGCGATAGCGATCCAGCTCCTCCAGAGTTGCCTGTAGACGGTCCAGTTTTTCTGAAGCTAGGGTTCGTTTTTTCCATAGGAAGATGTTGTCCATGACCATCTTTTTCATGTTATCCAAAGCGCTCTTTTCATGGTTCATCAAAGTGTACCACTCGTTGGCCAAAAACGGCTCACGCAGACTTGGGTCTCCTGCTTCTCTCCGCTTTCTTTCCGCCGCTTCTTTTTCAAAAGGTACCATGGCTTTTCCGATGAACAGCTGTACAGCTTCTGGCATCTTGCCCTCTCTTTTCAGTTGGTGCAGTTGTTCGAAAATCGGCTTTATCAGCGACATTTGGGCTATTTTCGCTTTATTCAATATCCATATTTCCTGGTTACAGCGCTCCAAAGAAAGTTGCGAAATGATGAGTTTTATATCCGAGTCGCCCAGTACAGAATTAGGATGTTCTTTGCTCAGCATGTTTCCTAGCTCTTCCTGTTTCGCATCCAGAGCCATCGCCTCCTCTGCTTGCTTTTCTTGCTGTTCGCACAACTCAATTAAATCTCGTTTCTCTTTTCCCTCATCACCGGGAAATATATCTTCCAGGGAACTCACCAGAGGATTTATCCTATTCATCCTGCGAGTCTTAACCCAAGGCATTAAGGCCATCCTCCTAAATTTTTCGTAATTCGTTCCTAGAGCCTTCTCATCCTGACTATTCTGTTCGACCCTCCTCCAGGCATCCACGATCAGTTCCAATTGCTTTTGTTCGAAAGGATTCAGTCCAGGCTTGAAAATCCAAATCTCCATGTCTTCCACGACGCTTCTCCATCTTTGATATGCTTCCGGCGTCAAAATAACTCTCACCCTCTCGTCGCTCAAAAGTTGTATGAATTCTTCCGGGGCCGGTGGCAGTGAAGAAGTGACCTGTTGCTTCCAGTCCTCATCTCCAGAATCAGAAGCTTCTGTGACATATCTATCTCGATACACCTCCTTGATCACTTCCTTGATGACGACTTTCTCCTTGGCTTCTCTGGGCAGGTACCTCGCCAAAAACTCGTCCAGGCCCTGCAACAGTTGCTGACGATCTCCGGATTCTTGGCCATGATCCTGGAACCAGGTCTCCAAAAGGCTCATGATCTGCTCCCGATTCTGCGGGGCCGGTTCCTGATCCGGTGATCCCTGTTCTTGATCTGACGGCTCCTCCGAAGGGGATTGGGAATCCGCGGGAACTTGCAGTTGGGGGTCTCCGGCGGCCTGTCGGTTGCACAGGGCATCGATGAGTCGCAGGAGCTGTTCTTTATCCAACGCGGCTCCGGATTCGGTTGGAGCGTCCACCGGAGGCCCATAGTTCCCGTAAAACGCACGAGGCTCAGGAGGACGGACAAAAGAGAAATCCGTTCTCGCTTCCGGCGTGGCTGTTGGTCCACTGGCAGGAGAAGCGGCCCTGCTCTCGTCCGGTGTGCGGCTTGAGGAGTCCTCTTGGGGAGAGGAAAGACCGCTGTGGCCGGCGCCGCCGGAAGACGAGGCTCGGAAAGAGGAGTATCCCGAATCATAACCCGAAGCGCTGGGGAAAGAGTCCGTGCTTCCGGCATTACCCCAGGAAGTCATCGGTATCTCGCTTGAAGGGAAAGCGTCTTCGCCCGTGCCGGAGGGCCAAGTCGGCTGATCGCTCCAGGGAGACGCCGCAGAAGAGCCGGTGTAAGATCCACCGGCATCGCCATAGCCTCCCTCGGCGGGGAAATAGGAGGCAGAGAAAGCCTCGTTTCCGGCCTGAGGAGAAACTCCCTCATCGCCGTAATAGGCCTTCGACACGTAGACAAAGCCTTGAGGACTCGAAGAGCCCCGTGAACGCGATGTCGAACCATATTCTGAACCGGCTGCAGTTCTGTCCGCCCGTCTCGTCCGCCTGGATCTTCCTGATCTTGGGGAATCCGATGAACGCAACTCTACCTTCGGAGCGGAGTCCTCCGAAGCCGCTGCCCGCCTTCGCCTTCTCCTCTCCGGGGATTGTTCCGAAGATGCTGCCTTCTTTTGCGAATCCACCGACGATTCCGCGTCTTTTGATTTCGAAAAATCCGCTTTTGCTTTTGAAGAATCCGCTTTCGCCTCGGCAGCGTCCTTCTTCGATGCCCGCTCCGGCCTTGCCGATTTCGAGGAATCCGATGAGGGCGGTGATTCCGGCTCCGCCGCCGATGACCTCGCCTTCCTTCGACCTGAGGAGTCCGGCTTCGGTTCCGGAACCGATCTCGGCATCACCGAGCTTGGTGGACTGTCCTCCTCGTCCCATGGACCTTTTCCAAAGGCATATTCTTCGATAAAATCTCCCGAAGCCTCGTCCAACTGGCTCCCGGCGGCACCCCCACGGGTCGAAACCTGAGCCGTCCCGGGCTGAGCGACGAACGCCATTCCCCCGACGCAGGCGAAGAAAAACGCTCTCCTGGTCCCTCGATGGGCCCTCTTAAAAAACCATACCACATCCATGAGCTTCAGTATAATATAAAAAACGCCCGTGGCAAGCCTGAGGCGCTTAAAAATTTTCCTTCAAATGGAAAGACGAAAAAAACTTCCCTTAACTGCTCGAAATCCCTCCTGGCTGCCCGAGTAGGGCTCGAACCTACGACCAAGTGATTAACAGTCACCTGCTCTACCACTGAGCTATCGGGCAATGTTTCGGATAGAGGAGCAGAAAGCTTTGCCGTTCCTTGTCAACGGGATTCCCGGAGCGCTGCTCGACCTCGGCCAGTCCGGGAGCGGAAACCTATCCCTGTGGTGCTGTCTTCTGGAGCCTGTCGTTTTGGGCGGGGATGAAGGGGAAGATAAGGAAGACGGAGAGAGTTTTGATCGTAGGGAATATAGTGGGGTGTCCTGAGCTTGGGGCTTGATATGTTTTGGGGGCTGGCTTTGCCCGGAGGAAAAGGACAGAAGTCCTTTTCCTCCGGGCGGCCCGCGCAGCGGGCCCGATTCCGAAGGAATCGAAAGCCAGCCCCCACACAGAATTTTTAAGAATAGAACTGTTTTTCCATTTCCTACGAACTGCCTTACCACTCCCTCCGGGCTTCGGCGAAACGGCCCTCGCGAATGGATTGCCGGATCTGGCGCATCAGTCGGACCATGAAGGCGACATTGTGGATCGTCAGCAGCTGTCCGCCCAGCAGTTCACGGGCGTGGAAGAGATAGTGCAGATAGGAACGCGTGAAGGAGCGGCAGCCGTAACAGGGGCAATCGGCATCGACCGGATTCCCATCCTGCCGAAACCGGCCGTTCTTCAGATTCAAAAATCCCCGGCCCTCGGCCAAAGAGGGAGGGACGAAGGCGATGCCATGGCGAGCAACCCGGGTCGGATGGACACAGTCAAAGGTATCAACCCCACAGGCAACACCGTTCCAAATGTCTCGAATGCCGCTGATGCCCAGCAGATGCGTCGGGCGCTCGGGGTGGAGATAACGGCTCGTCATCGCGACCACGTCGTGCATCTGCTCCACCGTCTTGCCCAAACTGCCCCCGATGGCCTGGCCGAAGAAGGGCCGGCCCGCGACATAGGCCCCGCTCCGGGCCCGCAGGTCTTCGTAAACACCGCCCTGCAGGATGCCGTAGAGCGCCTGCCGCCCGTCGTCGTGGGCTCGAAAGGCCCCCAAACTCCTCTCCTCCCAGCGATGGCTGCGCTCCATCGACGCTTCGGTCTCCGCCTTCTCCACGTGGAAGGGCGTGCACTCGTCCAGCACCAGGACGAGGTCGGCTCCGAGCTGCCGCTGGGTCTCCATCGCCAGCTCCGGGGTCAGGCGGAGCCGCTTCCCGTCGACGTAGGAGCGAAACACCGCTCCCTCCTCCTCGACCCGGATCAGCGTCTTGGGGTAATCATTCTCGAAGGGACGGTGGCTCTTGATCTCCCGGGCCACGCCGCCGTGCCCCAGGCTGAATATCTGAAATCCGCCGGAATCGGTCAACAGCGGGCCTTGCCAATCCATCAGGCGATGCAAGCCCCCCAGGCGCTGAACGATCTCACCACCCGGGCGCAGCAGGAGGTGATAGGTATTGGACAGGATGATCTCCGCACCGGCCTCGCGCATCTGCTGCAGGCTCACCGACTTCATCGCCCCCTTGGTGGCGCAAAAGATGAAGTTCGGGGTCTCGATGCTCCCGTGGGGCGTCCGAAGGTGGCCGCAGCGGGCCCGGCTTCCCTTGTCCCGATGCGTGATTTCGAAGCCGAAGTTCGGACGGGGTGAGTCATTCATGGCCTTAATACGCGTCTCCGAGCCGGCCTCGCGCATCTGCCGCAGGTTCACCGTACGTTTTTCCCCTCCCGTCGAGCTGCTCCATGACATCAATACGCGTCTTCGCTCCCGTCGAAGCGTTAGCAATGGCCTCTCGGCTGCGTTTTCCGTTTTTCATGGCTTTGGCGCCAGGACGTCTTTCCGGACGCGGCAGAGGCTCAGCGCGGCCAGGGTGAGCACGCCGCCCATCAGCCAACCCATGGCCGGCAGGTAGCTGCCTTCATGGAGTCGGGAGGCGCTGAAGATCCAGGGGCCGATGGCACTGCCCAACATGATCTGGGCGTAGACCCAGCCCCAGGTGCGCCCCTGGTAATTCGCCGGCACGAAGCGCGGCCAGGCGGTGGTCAGAAGGATGCCGTAGAGGCTCCAGGAAGTCCCCATAGCCAGGACGAAGACCGAACTGGCCTTCGGCGAGGGGATGAAGAAGGAACCCAGTAGGGTGAATTGCAGGGCATAGAGCAGCAGCAGCCCGTACTTCATGGAAATTCTATCCAGCAGGCAACCCCAGAGGAAGCCGCTGAGCGCTCCGATGAGGCCGATGGGGACGAAGAGGTCGAAGACCTGCTGAAATTCCGGCCGGAGCTCGCGGTAGATGTCGACGATGTGCAGGGAAACCCCATTGGCGATCAGGAGCTGCAGGGTCACACTGAGCGAGAGCATCCAGAATTCCCAGGACGCGACGACCGTTCGAAAGAAGGAAGCCGCGGGGACCCGGCCTTCCGCCGAGGATGTTGGGGATTTCGCCGAGACGCCGTGGCCCCGTTCATGGATGCCGAAGAAAATCACAGGTAGGACGAGGAAGCAGGACAGGAGGCCCCAGGCTCCCCAGACTCCCTGCCAGCCGTAGCGCCCGATGCCCCAGTTGAAACCCTTCGCCGCAAGGCCGAAGCAGGAGGTCACGAGGAGGCCCGAGCAGCCCACGGCCAGCGAGCGGTGCCCGGGAAACCACTGGATGTAGATGGCCCGAGCGCTCAGGGGGATCAGGTTGTGGCCGAGGAATTTGAGGCCGGCGAAGCCCAGGGCCAGGCCAATGCCCCAGTACCACTTGGGGTCGATGGCCGAAAGGCAGCGGCAGCCGAGCGGCAGGCCGCTCAGCAGCAGGAGCACTAGGCCGAAGGCGAAAAAGGAGCCGAGCAGCGCCCTTCGCATCCCGAATCGGTCGCACTGCCGCCCGCCCCAGGCGGTCAAACAGGCCGCCAGCACGGTGGCCAGGGCGTAGATCGAGCTGAAGTTGTGCCGTGTGAGGGGAGTATCCCGCAGCAGTGGTTCCGTAAAGGCGCAAATCCCGCTGCTGTGCCCGGGCGCGCTGCACACGATGACGAAGGTGCAGAGGGCCCAGTTCAGCCAGGAACGGCCGGAGATGCGGTTCGCGTTTTTTTCCGGAGGGCGGTCTGGGATCATGAGGCCTCTCCATCTACGGGGAAATTCTCTCGAGAACAAGCGCAATTCCTCTCCGGACTTGTCAGTTTCTGCCCTCGCGCTTAGCTGGGGCGTAAACGTATGCTCTTTTATAAATACACCGCGCTCGGCAACGACTACCTCGTCCTGGATGCCCGAAAAAATCCCCTGCCGTCGAAGGAGGGCATCGTCCGCGTCTGCGACCGGCACTTCGGCATCGGTTCGGACGGCCTGCTCTACGGCGGCGAGAGAGAAAAAAACTGCTTTCCGCTGAGAATTTTCAATCCGGATGGCTCGGAGGCGGAGAAGAGCGGCAATGGGATCCGTATCTTCGCGCGCTTTCTCTGGAACAAGCGCTGCAGTCGAGCCACTTCCTTAAGCATCCGCGTCCCCTCCGGCGATGTCCTCTGCTCCCGTCATGCCGGCGGCACCGACATCACGACGGAAATGGGCATTCCCCAGTGGAGCAGTCCTCAACTGCCGTCGCCCTGCGACCAGCTCGTGGAGCTGGATGGGCAGTCCCTGGAGTTGCACGCCGTCTCGATGGGCAATCCCCACGCGGTCCTCTGCTCCCCGGTGGTCGGGCCGGAAGCCATCCGGCACTACGGCCCCCGGCTCGAAAATCATCCGCTCTTCCCCCAGAAGACCAATGTGCAGCTCATCCGCGTGCGCGACCGGCGGAACATCGAGCTGCAGATCTGGGAACGCGGAGCCGGTTATACCCTGGCGTCCGGTTCCAGCGCCTGCGCTGCTTTTGCCGTCGCCCGCAAGCTCAATCTCTGCTCCGACCGCGTCCGTCTTCACATGCCCGGCGGAAGCCTGCTCGTGTGTCAGGATGCGCGGGGAATGCTCCATCAAACCGGCCCCGCTTCGCTCCTTGCGGATTGCCGCTGGCATGATCAAGTGGCGTGATCAGCGGGTATCGTCAAACTAAAATGAGGGGGTGTTTTTGGGCCCCGGGACAGCCCTCAAAGAGGGCTTAAGCGGCTAAAGCCGCTTGCTCGCAAAGCGAGCGTCCCGGG
>JAITKE010000110.1 GCA_031278595.1 Puniceicoccales bacterium | reverse complement strand
TTTGGGGAAATTGTTTTGGGAAGCTTCGTTTTGGTTTTGTGGGGCGTGGGCCCGTCGGAGACCGGCCTCCGGCCGTTCTCCGACCCGGCTGTTTCCATGAAATGAATCTTCATTTCATGAAAACGGCCACCTGGCTTCGCCAGGGGGCCATCGCCCCACAGAACAGCACGCCTGCATCCCCTCATCTCCATCGCCCGCCCTTTGCCTACTCCCTCTCCTCTCCGCCCGCACATTATCCTCCGTTTACCCCGCGCCTTTTCCCATGCTTAGCCTCTTCTGGGGGCCGCCTTTGCGTGAGGGGAAGGGAACTTTCCCTTCCCCTCACGCGGCGCCCGCGCCTGCGGCGCGGGCGCCAGGGCCCTTTGGGCCCAAAGGCGGCCCCCAAACCCGCCTGCCCTTTCCCCCGTTTGTTTTTCCCCTGTTCAGTCCACACCTCTTCCCTCCATTTAAACTCCGATCTTCCCCTGACTATTTGCTTGTAAGGATACCCAAGGCTTCCAGAAATGCGGGGGCTCAGTGGATAAAAAATCGATGGAAGAGGCGATTCTCGTCGGCGTTCTGAACCTCACACCGGATTCCTTTTCGGACGGCGGTCTTTACGATACGCCGGACCGGGCCCTGGAGCACGCGCGCCGGATGCGGGCGGAGGGAGCCGCCTACATCGATGTGGGGGGCGAATCGACCCGCCCGGGCTTTAGGGCCATAGGTGTGCGGGAGGAATGGGAGCGTATCGCTCCGGTCATCGAGGGCCTGTGGCGGGAACGCATCCCGTTCTCGGTCGATACGCGGAAGCGGGAACTGATCCCGCTGGCTCTGGACGCCGGAGCGGCGATGATCAACTTCCAGGGTGATGTTCGCGAGGCCCTGGAGTTGACGAGTTCGCCGGAAATTCTCCGGGGGCATTGGGTCCTGATGTACAACGGCCGTACAGACAAGGAGACCGGAAACCTCTCGCCGGAGCAGCGGAGAGTCCTATTTTTTGAACGCTGTGCCGAGCAGCTGGCCTCGAGGAAGATCCCCGCCGAGCGCGTCCTCTTCGACCTGGGCATCGGCTTCGGCACTTCGGACGAGGAGGCCGGGCTTCTGCTCCGCCGACAGGAGGATTTCATCCGGCGCTGGGAACACCCCTGGATGCTGGCGATTTCCAAAAAATCCTTCCTGGGGCGCTGGTGTTCGGGTGCGGAACCGGAACGGCGGCTGGATCTCAGTCTGGCGCTGGCGGTCATGGCCCACCGGCAAGGCTGCCGCTACTTCCGCGTCCACGATGTCCGGCCGCATCGGGATTGCCTCCGGGCCGTGCGCGAGATCTATGGATAGTCTATTTCTGCGGGGCCTTTCCTATGAGGCGCGGCACGGCGTCGAGGATTTCGAGCATCGGATCTCCCAGACATTCGAGCTTTCCGTCGAACTTCGCGGTGATTTCGCCCGGGCCATCGCGGCGGATGAGCTGGCGGAGGCGGTGGATCACAATGCGGTGGAGCGCCTCCTGGACAAGGAAATCCACGCGAAGAGCTTCCACCTCATCGAGGCTCTGGCGTCCCATCTGGCGACGGAGCTTTTCCGAGCCTTCCCCGCCGTGATGGAAATTCATCTGGAACTGAGCAAGCGGCCGCTGGCGTGGGAGGGGAAATTCTACCGCTCGGTCGGGTTTTCCCTGGAAAGGCAACGCCATGACGCGCGTTTACCTCTCGCTCGGGACTAATCTGGGCAACCGTGAAGCCCAGCTCCGAAAAGCCGTAGGGCTGCTGCAGGAGCGTTTCGGCCTTTTCGCCCTTTCCAGTCTCTGGGAGACGGAGCCCTGGGGCCGTGTCCGGCAACCGCCCTTCCTGAACCTCACCCTGGGCCTCGAGGTCTCCAGGCCCCTCTCGGCATTTTTCTCCCGCACCCGGGCCATCGAGCAGCGGCTCGGCAAGAGGAAGGATGGCTTCTGGGCTGCCCGCAACATCGACATCGACCTCCTTTTCTGGGGCCACGGGTATCACCGTTCTCCTCAGCTGCTGATTCCGCATCCCTACTGGTATCAGCGGGCATTTGTCCTGAAACCTCTTCTGGAAATCGCCCCACTGTTCAATCCCGGGGAAAGAAGTCTCCTCTTCTGGCTGCGGCGCTGCGAGGCTGAAGATCCATCGGGTGCCGTGCGCCGTGTCGGTCCTCTCGAGGGCATTTCCCTCCCTCCGCCCACTCCCCTGAGCTACGGGAAATTGGAAGCCCAGGGCCTCGTCCTCAGGGGAATCGTGGGGGTGGATAAATGTCAGGGCCTGGCGCGTGGAGGAAGGATTCCCTGGGATATACCCGAAGACCGTTCCTTTTTTCGTGAGCAGACCCGCGGCGGCATCCTATGCCTGGGACGCAGAACCGCGGAATCCCTGCCGCAAACCTTCGCTCCGGGCGAGCGCGAGCTGTGGATTTTGAGCCGGAATGCGTCTTTCTTCAACCGTTTTCCCGATGCCCTGGTCTTCCATCATCCGGAAGAACTGCGGGATGTCCAGACGCCGAAGAGTATTTGGATCTGCGGCGGCGGAGAAGTTTATGCGCAATTCCTTCCCCTCTGTTCGGAGGTCTATCTGACGCAGGTGGCGGCGGATTACCACTGCGACCAGTTCCTCGACCCTTCCTGGCGGAAATGCTTTCCCGTCATACACTGCCTCAGCCGCAGTCCCCACGGCGCCATTTGGTCCTACCGACGTCTTGGAAAATAGACCTTATAGAGTGTAGAGCGGAATTTTCTTGCCCCATGGGCCGAAGCACCGTAATATAGCGAGCATAGGGTATTGTGCCTCATTTCAAGGAGGAATGATGAGGAGTGGAAAAATTCGTCTGGTGGTGCTCAGTTGTCTGTTGGGTGCTTTAACTGCAGGGGGTAGCGATCTTTGGAATCCTGAAGAAGACGCAATACTGGTCCAATTTATTCTAGACAATATGAAAGATCCATACCTTACGCCATTGGATTGTGTCGATCGAATTAATGCCTGGCGGCGAGAGAACGGATGGGTGAGAAAGAGAACAGAAGTGGGAGTGTACAAGTGTTGGCGTCGTTGGCGTCAACATTTGCAAGCGAAATATCCTGAGTTGATCTTTCAGAGAACAGCTCGCTCCACGCGTAAGGTGTGGTCTTATGCCGAAAAAGGGGACTTGCGGACACTTGTAAAGCAAAACACAGACGAAGAGGGTAAAATAAAATGGGACGCTGTTTGTGAGGGTATGTGCCAAAAGAAATGGCGTCGCTCATCGGCGGCGTGCCGCGAAAAGTGGAGAAAATGTGAAATCAATATGCCTCAGGCAAAATTTGCACTAACTCTATCGCTACAAGAATTATGTCCATCTCCGGTGAGGGAAGAGGGAGGAATTCCGGATGTAGTTCTGGAATCAACTCCAGAGCTTCAGAAGTTTTTAGCTGAAGAGGATAGACTATTCGGTCTGGGTGGCGATAAATCCGGTTTGGATTTCAATCCGGAAGGATTTTGAACTTTAGGGCTTACGGGGAAGGCCAGACCGACCGAAGCCCTTTGTTTTTCATGGACTTGTTTTTCTTGCATCTTCCAAAGAGGAATAGCGAGAAAATGAGTTGCCTTAGGTCTGAATAGGGATTCATTCCAGCGCTTTGATTTTTCAAGGAGGAAATGATGAAGAAATGGGTTTGCTTGTGGTTAGGTTATTTTCTGGGGGGTGTTCCCTCCACATGTCGCGCGGAAGGCCTGATTCCAGAAGAGCTTGCGATAATAGCTCATTGGCTCGTGGAGGGTGGAAACGATCCAAATTCCGATTGGCAGGTTTGCGCGGATAGGGTCAATGAATGGAGGAGAAGTGTCGATTTGTCTGGCGAGCGAAGTGCGGAAGAGTGCCGTAGTTGCTGGATGGAAAAAAATCATTTTGGGCCTTTCTCTGCTGTTTCCGGATCCCGGTGGCGCCCGCGAGAAGAAGCGGCCTTCACCATGAGTGTAAGATTGAGTATAAAGGAGGGTTCTCGTACCGATTATATTGATGGAGAACTTGTTACGGATGTCATGCATCTCATCGGGTCTGGAAGAACATGGGAGGGTTACTGTGAGCATTATAAAGCTCGCGGTGATTGTCCTTGGCTCTGGGAATGGGGAAATTGGCATGGGAAAAGGTCAGTTAGGAAAATGATATCGATTAGGCTTCCGGAAAGAGAAATGCACCAGGGCATGGAACGCTACATGAAACAGAGCGAACGGTTAAGTCGAACGCGCCGCTGGGAGAGGTTCCTCCCTGAGTCAACACCGGCAAGAACAGAGACGGTTGATCTGGAGGAATTGGAGAGTTTTCTGACTCCAGATGCTCCACCAGAGGTCGAGGAAGACGGCCCTGATTTCGGTTGCTTTGATGATTTTATCTTTGATCTTTGAAAAATCTATTGGTGTCTTTTAGGCTTGGGGAATGTGTTGCGACGGGATTTCTGGATTTCTATCGATGGAGAATGGAGGCTGGTCCTTCGATGTCCAAGGATAACATGAGTGGGATCTGTGAGATTGTAGTAGGTGTTTGCTGGTCACAAACGCAGGTGGATTTCCCTTGCTTGGGTCAGGAAAATG
>JAITKE010000063.1 GCA_031278595.1 Puniceicoccales bacterium | reverse complement strand
GGATTATCCAATACTTTCTGAAACGCCTTCACCGTGCCACTATAAAAGCATTGTTAACGATTCTAGATATCAGTGAAGGATCAGGCTGAGTATCCCTGGGAAAGTCGCCGAGTCTGCGCAAGGTACTTGATCCATAGACATAACCAAATGACACCAGCCGTTTTTTATAAGATACTTTAGTCATTGTATCCCAACAATCGCCGAACGTAGCGCCTGGCTTCCCGGCAAGAATATCTCGGCGGGTGGTAAACTCTGATTCCGGTATGGATGCCATTGCGATGGTCAAATTTTTATGCCCACCGTCCACGTAAGGCTGTAATACTTTCTTAAGAGCTGCCGTTTTCGTCCTTAACTCTTGTATGCGTTTCTCATTGGTTTTCCAAAAATTTCGTACCCCATCCAGCGCCTGTTTGACTTGTGGCTTGTCAAGCTCTCTCTCGATGCGCGCTTTCATGTCAGGAGAGACAGTGCCGTCAGCGAGTTCTGGTACTTTGCCGCCGTTCTCTAAGAGCTTGACCCCTAATTGCGAACAGGCGCCGTCAAGATTCTCCAGAGGACCACCAATGAATGGTTTTTTGAGTTTTCCCTCGAGTGATTCGAGTTCCACCTGTGCCTGAAAGTACTCACGGCTCTTGGTATAAATTTCCTGCGGCAAAGGACCGAAGCAATCCGCTAATTCGGTGCGTTGTTCCACAGACAGCCCCTGAAGGCCCTGCCAGAAGGGAGACTGTGGATTTCGTAAGGCGTCAGTCTCTTTAGGTCCAAGTTTATTCAAAGCTTGTTGGGCATCAGCTGAGTCTAGGGCGCCAGCCCCAACGAGATGCAGAAAGGCCGTCGTCGCATTTTTGGATAACTCGGCCGCATTGCCCGCGCCTCGTATCCAGCTCGCCCCTCCCATGGCCGAACCGAGAGCACCGGCGATGAGCGGCTTGTACGTATCATGCCTGGCGAGTTGACTCAGGGCACGGAGTTTAACGGGGTCTCCGGCCGCCCCTTGCACGAATTTCAGGACTTCGGTCTTGGCGGCGTGATTGGCGCCGAACATGTTCCGCTTTGATTGGACCGCCCTTTGCAAGTTCTGCATGGCTGCGGTACTATCTTTGTGGAGTGAATTATCGCGGTCTTTCAGGGCGTGAGTCAGCTTTTTCCTGCCCTGCTGCACGGCTGAGTCGATTTGCTCGCTCAGCGCAGGATTGCCCTTCTTGAGCGCCTCGGCGACACCGGGGTTTCGCGCCAGGAACAGGCGCATTTCCGGAGAAGCCTTCAGCATTTGCCTGAGTGCCGGAGGAGCAGTTTTGCTCATCTCTTCATCCAGTCCCGCAAACAGCTCGGCGTAGTCCGGGCTTCTCGCCGCAGCCGATAGGAACTCCCCTATGGCTTCCTCGAGTTTTGCCTTACCCTCCGATCCACTTGCGCTCAGTGCTTTGTATATATTCACAAGATTATTGTGGCAAGCACGACCATGCGCAGCGTAAACGGCGGGCGATAGTACGGATCCGGCAGCACTGCCGGCTGCCCGTGCAGCGCCTGAGGGATCCTTGAGGGCTGAAGCGTTGGGAACGATCGATGCTCGGCCAGCATTGGCAGCGACAACGTGAGTTCCTGAATTCAGCCTCACACCTTGGGCATTGGATACCCCCGCCGATCTAGTCAGTCCCTGGGTAGCACTAAGTCCCGATACTTTACCCGATTCACTCACACCCAAGCCTTGACGGCTCCAGTCTAAGCATTGGAACGCCAAAGGCAAATGCAAAAGGAAAAATGTTCGCAACGGCCCTGCAATCCGTCTTCGCTCAGTCGTCCAAAACCTCTCTTTTGTCCATTCCTCGGAAAGCTGCTTTCATGCCCGTAATCGCAATTCCCATCGGCCCCGGCGATGCGCATGCTTTCCAGATTCGAGGGATGCTGTTATCATCCCGGAGGCGCCTCTCCTGCCGGCGGCGGGACGGCGGCGGCCCCTGGCTCGGCGGTTTCGTGGGCAATAAAGCCGTCGACAACGCGGATACACGCGACTATCGCCCTATCGAGATTTTGGCCCTGTTGCTGAGCCCCGGCCCTCGCCGCAGCGGCGGCCTCATTTTCTCCTGCGGGCCCTCTCGTGTCCGCCACCTGCCGCAGAAATGGGGCCAGGTGATCCTGGACATGCTGCAAAACCTCTCGCATCCTCTGTGCCTCGCCACTGCCCTCGTCACAGTACTGCACACGACCTTCGACATTCCCCAGCAGTCCCTGCAGGCCCTCCACCTGCCGGCGAAGCTGACCCATCTGTTCTTCGGTGAACGCTTCCCCTTCATCCGGTTGGCATCCCTCGAGCGAAAATTCTTCCGCGAACTGCAGGAGTAGGTTGAGCGCATTCCTCGTCTCGAGGTGGGCGTCGACTGCGGGAGTCTTGTAGAAATTATTTATTTCCCTCCGCAGATCCAGCGCCCTCCCTGCCAACCGAGGCTGATGGAGCTGCCTCTCCGGCACAACCCTTGCGCCCGGCTCGGCCCGCCTTGCCGCTAGCCTTGCTGCCACATCCGCGATATTCCTCGCCTGAGGCGCCGGCGGCCTGGCTCCCTCTGGCGGCGGTGCGGCGGCAGCGGGCTCCCCTGGCGCTGGCGGCGGGGGAGGCCCACCCCCTGGCGGGGGCGGCGGTGCGGCGGGGGCTAGCCCCCCTGGCGCATCGGCCCTTGGCTCCGCTGGCCCTGGCGGCGGCCCTGCTCTTCCGAGGGCTGCCAGCTGACGCGCTATGTCAGGATTCAGCGGCCGCAACCTTCCCCTCGCGGCTTGCAGGCCTGCTGGATTAAGCGCCTCTGGCGGGGGCGGCGGTGCGGCGGGGGCTAGCCCCCCTGGCGCTGGCGCGTCGGCAGCCCGTGGCGCTGCGTCTCCGGCCGGGAGCTCCCCTGGCGCCTCGGCAGCCCCTGGCGCATCGGCCCTTGGCTCGCCGGCCCCTGGCTCCGCTGGCCCTGGCGGCGGGGGCGGCGGTAGACCCTCGGCTGCCCTGCCGGCCACTGGCGCTCTGGGGTCATCGACGGGAATATCGAGGGTGCCCTCCGCCCTTGGCGCATCGGGGTCGTCGACGGGAATGCCGAAGGCATCCTCTGGTACCCGCTCCAGCCATGCCTTGAGCGTCATGCCACCATCAGCTCTTCCGTCGTTCTGCTGCATGTGGACCTGGTCCGGAATATTGAACTGGTCGTAGGTCTCCTTCCCAAGTGACTTGAGGAGATAGCCGAAGTGGCGCATGTCCGTCCACTCCGCATTGAGGGGTGACCCCGCCCGTTGACCGGGTCTGGTGATAGAGTCCAAGGGGAAAGTCATCACATTGTCCTCGCAGGTCGTCCTCTGGAAAAAATCCATCGCCTTGGTCCGAATACCCTCCTTCTGCTCCTCGCTGAGGCCGGGCGCCCGGGCCATGAGCATCTCCAGCCGCTGGGCACTCTGGTTGGCCAGGGGTCGCATCGCCTCGGGAAGTTCCGGCATGGCCTGGTAAGAGGGAGATCTCTGCACGTTGCTGGCGCAGATCGCGCAGATCTTGTCGTTCTTTGAGACCAGCGAGCCGAAAATGGCGTTTTTGCAGACAGTCTGCAGGCGCGCTGGGTTTTGCATCACCGCCGCGCGCTCATTCGGGGGCAGGGAGACCAGGGTCGCCAGGAGGACGCTCTCGGCCCGTTCTCTCTGTTTTTGGGCATCGGGACCGTCGGGGATCTGCTGGGCGAGCAGATGCCCGAGATTCGGGCCGCCACCCGCCCGCAGAAGGCCATTGATGTCCGTGAGGACTTGGGTGCGCGACCCAGGCTGCGCCTGCGCCAGAGAGGACAGCGGCACGACGCTGGGCATGTTGCCGTGGGAGGCGATCTTCGCGCCGCGGGCAATGTTCTCGAGCAGCCCGACCGCGTTTGCCTGCACGGCCTGCGCCTCGGCGTTTAGAATGGCCGCCGCCGGAGCACCTCCGCCCCCTACAGCACCTCCGCCCCCTACTCTACCAGGATCGCCCATAAACCCTATTTCTTCAGGCTAATATAATGAATTCCTCCGCCCTGACGAGAAAAATCCGAGAGGGATAAAATCTGGGCGAGAGGCGCGATGGCCGGGTGCGCGAGAAGCGCAAGACGGACAAATGATTTTTTCGGCCGAATGATTTTTTTACGCGATGGGTCTTTTTGGGCGCGATGGCCCCTTTGCGGAGCAAAGGCGGCCCGGCGCCCGCTCCGGAGGGCGGGCGCCGGGCCGAGGTCACCGGTGGCGCAGCGGAGCCGCGCGGCCGGTGACCGGCCATCGCGCCAACACCGCTTCTGGAAAAATTCCGGGGATTTTTCTGTAAAATTCCGGGGTATTCGTTCTCTTCTCCCCCATGTTTCGCGGCACCGGCAAAAGTTTCGGGCGCTACAGGCCTTTCGGGCGGGTGGCGGCCCATCGCTGCCTCCTCCGGCTCCTGGTCGGGCTCTTCCTCCTCCAGCACGTCGGCCGGGTCTGGTTCGGCTCGGACTTTTTCGGAGACTACGCAGCGCTCTCGGCCTCCGCCCTTCGGCACGGCTACGTCTGGACCCTCCTGAGCTACGCCTTTCTCCATGGCGGCTGCCTCCACCTGCTGCTCAATGGCCTCCTGCTGCACGGCGTCGGCCGCTTCGTCGAGGAACGGGTTGGGCCCGGGCATTTTCTAGGAATTTTCCTCGGCTCCGCCCTCGCCGGGGCTGGCTTCTGGCTCTGCCTCCAACCGGCATTGCCGTGCAGTCTCATCGGCGCCTCGGCCGGCATCGCCGGGCTCCTGGCCTACGCCTGCCTCGACCTTCCCCAGCAGCGCTCCTGGCTGCTCCTCCTCTTCGTCCCCATCCGCCTGCAACTGAGGACGTTGCTCGGGCTTCTTTTCACCCTCGAGATCGGCGGCTTTCTCCTCCTGGAGCTCCCGGGCCTCGTTCCCATCGCCCACTCCGCCCACCTGGGCGGCCTCGTCGCCGGCACGGGCTATTTCTTCTGCCGGGAAACCCTCTCCCTCCGGCGGCCACGTCGATGAGTCGGTGTCTGCCTCAAGCCCCAGAATTTCGTCGGCCGGCCAGGCTTTGGGGTCTTGCCGGTCTGCCTCCCCGCGCCCCGGGATCTTCGCTCCGCGAACGAGCGGCGCAGCCGCTCAAGCCCTCTTCGAGGGCTATCCCGGGGCGCCCGGGACACCCACACCAGCCCAAAACAAGGCCACCAGAGCCAGATCCCGCTCAGAATGCGCCCTTTCTATTCACAACCTCCTGTGAATAAGTCGGAAATAAGTTGTGAATAACGGTGAATAAGTCCACCGGGAGGGGAACTTGTTCTTTTTTATTCACAGCTTGTTCACAAAACTATTCACAACTCCAAACCCCGGGAATGGGCCTGGATATTAGCCCTATTGGACTTATTCAGAAATTCACAGACCATAATAATACTAATAAGATTTAATGTATATTATTATAAGACTCCCGACGGCCGGGAGGTAATGTGAATAAGTTGTGAACAATGGGCTGCGTTGGCTCCGCCGAGGCCACACCCCGGCGCCCCAGAATGCACTTGCCAAGAATTTGCCGATCCCTCACCTGAAAAGGAGCCGCCGTCCCGTTCGTCTAGCCTGGCCCAGGACATCGGATTTTCATTCCGGCAACAGGGGTTCGAATCCCCTACGGGACGCCAGGGAATGGGAAGTGTTGGGGCGAGGACGTTAGGGCTTGACGAATGCCGTTTGGTCGGTAAACTGGAACTCTGAGGTTTGGAGTTTTTAGGAAAGGAGGGGTGATATGGGTGATGGAAGCGTTGGGGGGCTCGGCGGGAGCCAGAGTGTATTTTCACCGGGACTGGGTGGGGGTGCGTCTCCAAATCCTGGTGGGGTGGGAAGCGGAGGCGGGAATCCTTCAGTAGCCGGGCAGATGGGGGAAACGCCCCCAGCAGTCCAGACCGGCGCAGCGGAGGGCGGCGGTGCCGTTTCCGGTGGAGGTTCTACGGGAAAACTTGGTCAGTTTTTGGCCTGGTTGGATGGAGTAAGAGAAAAGTATCCGCTATTGGATAAGATACTGGGTGCGCTTTCGGAGGCGCTTTCAAAGATACTTGGTGCAGCCGCAGATCGAGGGGTAAGTGAACTTAATAGGGTGGTGGGTATTGCCGTAGGAGCAATAGCAGGCTCCCCGCCGCAGGAACCAAGTTCATCGCCGGTATCAAATGCTCCTGTTGCCCCTCCGCCGGTGCCGGAGTGATGAACATTTGTGGGTCTGATAGAACAAGGACATAGACAGAAAGGATGAGACGAAATGGCAGAGGAAGAGCCTAGTAAGGTACAGGAACAGGTGGATCGGGCGCTTGGGGAGTTTGATAAGGGGGTGGAAGAGCTCCGACTTAAGGGGAAGATGACGCCGGAGCTGGAGGCCCAGGTGGCGGAAGTCCACGCCCGCGTCAGGTCGCTGACCGCGCCGGTGTCCTAGAATTTTTGGCGAGGAATTTATTTCGGTAGCGTTCGCAGGTCGGGAGGGGGAGTTTTTTTTGAAAACTCGCCCTTCTTTTTTCTTTACCTGCCGGTAAAATTCACAACAACCGATTCCCGCTATGGAAAAGAAGTGGGCTATTTTAATTTCTCTCTGCTGTGGAGCCAGTACCGTCCTGGCCGCCGGGCCGGGCAAGAGGCCTAAGGCCGGAACGTCGTCGAGCGCCAGCGTCTCGGCGGTGAAGTCGCCGAAGCCGGTGGCCGCGAAATCGGAGGCGCCGTCAAGCGCAAAGCCAAAGGAGCCGGTGGCTGCGAAACCAGAGCCGCCGTCGGCCGCCGAGCCGAAGGAATCGCCGGCTTCCGAGGCCCCGAAGACCGCCGCGGCGAAGTCGGAAACCCCCTCCGCCGGCGAGCCGGAGGCCGAGAAGCCCAAAGTCTTCACGAGGGAGGAGGAATGCCGGCACTGCCGGACCTTGGGCCGGCTGATCCGCAAGCAGTCGAGCTTCGAGGAGCTGGGCCTGACGCCGGAGCAGCTCCGGTGCGTGGTGGAGGGCTTTGCCGAGGGAGGCGAGCTGGATCCGGAGGCCATGAAGGAGGCGATGCCCTACTTCCGGCAGAAGGCCGAGGCCCAGGCCAAGATTCGGGAGGAGGCTACGAAGAAAACGGCGGCGGAGAATAAGAAGAAGGCGGAGGATTTTCTCAAGACCCTGGACAAGGATCCAGAGGTCAAGAAGACGGATAGCGGCCTGCGTTACAAGATCCTTAAGGCGGGCGAGGGGGCGCATCCGGGCCCGGAGCACGAGGTGACGATCCACTACACCGGAAAGCTCATCGACGGGAAGGTATTCGATAGCTCCAAGGGTCGAGACCCGGCCTCCTTCCCGCTGGGGCACGTGTTTTCCGGCTTCAGCGAAGGGGTGCCGCTGGTGGCCAAAGGCGGGGTGGTGCAGCTGTGGATCCCGTCCGACCTGGGCTACGGGGATCATGATCTGCCGGAGATTCCGGCGGGCTCGCTGCTCTGCTTCGAGGTGGAGTTGGTCGATTTCAAGGACGCGCCGAAGCCGAAGTTCGACCTGGAGGCGCTCCAAACGGCGCTGAAGGAGAAGGGAAAGAAGGAGGGTTCAGCGGAGAAGGAGTCCGGCTCGGCCCTATTCTCAGACAGTTCTTCCGAAGAGGGGGAGTCCTCGGAACTCGACGGAGCCCCGGAGCGGCCGGCAACCTCCGACTAGAGCCCGGAGGCAGAATTAGGCAGGGGCTCGGTAGAATTTCTCACACCCGGGGAGGGGAATCTCGGATTTCCCCTCCCTTTGTTTTTGGGTGAAACGGAGAGAAGTGGACTCTTTGGCCCCTCCCCTCGTCTTTGAGCAAGACAAGAAAGGACTGGGTTTTTAGATCTTCCTTTTTCGTTTTTAAGCAAAACAGAGGAGGTAGGTTTTGACCACCTTCTTCGTTTTTAGGCGGAACATCCACTCTCTCCGCTTTTAGACAAAACCAAGAGGAGATGAATTTTTAGATTTCCTCTCCATTCTTAGGCGAGACAAAGGGAGGTAGGTTTTGAGTTCTCCTTCCTCCATTTTTAAGCGAGACAAGGGGATGGGTTTTCGCTAAGATGAGGCCCAAGTCGCACAGGGTTTTTGGAATTCGATGGGATCGGTAATTCATTTTCAGCCTCCCGTCTTTCGGCGGAAGGGCATTTTCGGCCCCAGAAGGAATGCGGTCCCTCGGCAGAGGATTGTTTCCTGCCCCATGAGCGGCGACACCTTTCGGCAGAGGGTCGTCTTCGGCCCTGTGAGCCGCGATGCCTTTCGGTGGGAGGTTATTTTCCGCCCCATGAGCGGCGACGTCTTTCGGCGGAGGAACATCTTCAACTCCCTGAGCGGCAATGCTCTTCAGCGGAAGGGTGGAGCTTTTGTTTTTCCATGGCCTCCGTGAGACAGGGATGCCGGGCGGGCTTTTCGCTGCTGGAGCTGCTGGTGGTGAGCGTCCTCCTGCTCACCCTCATCCTCCTCGTCCTGCCGCCCTGGACCCGCGTGGCCGGCCGCTGGTCCCGGCAGCGGGAGGTGCTGCGGCTGGCGGAGGAGAAGGAACGCCTCTTTCAGCGGCTCCAGGGGGATTGGGATCGCCTGGCCTGTCATCCCGATGACGTCGGGGACGATTTCCAGATATTGGACAGCGGGACGCAGCTGGTCCTGTCCAGCCGAAGCGAGGGGGGGCAGCCGGAGTACGTCCTGTGGGCCCGAGGGGAGGCCAAGGACTGGGCCGTGTACCGCTCCACGTCGGGGCATTCGGAGGAGTCGCTGGCG
>JAITKE010000057.1 GCA_031278595.1 Puniceicoccales bacterium | reverse complement strand
ACCCCAAAAAATCTTTCCCCCTCCATCCCGGCAGCCGGGAGTTTGCGGGCCGGCGGAGATTGAGCCTGCAGGCCTATTAGGGGCGAAAAATGAAAAAGTTTTCACACGGAGCGGAAACTTTTTAGGCTCTCGCCAAATTTTTTATTTTTTTCGGAGTTTTCTCTTGACGCCAGGAAAGAGGCTTCTACATCTGATGCTTGTTGAGGTAAAGATGGCAAACAAGAGGGCATCTCTGAAGAGCATCCGGCAGACGGCGGTTCGGACGAAGCGTAATACCGGCATCCGGGGTCGACTCAAGACCTTGGCGAAAAAAGTGACCGCTCTGGCTGGAGCGGAGCCGGAGCAGAGGCGCGAAGCGGCTATTCGCTACGTCTCGGCGATGGATAAGGCCCAGAAGGTCGGCCTGGTCCATGCCCATAAATCGGCCCGCTGCAAATCCATCATGGCTGCGTATATATTTTAGACTTTTAGGAGATCTTAGGGTCTCCTAAATATACCATCCATATCCCATCCAGCCCCTGGTACCCCGTACTGGGGGCGTTTTTTAGGAGGAGCTTGGGATAGTTCTGCTGAGGTACGCTGGACTCCCATCGCCTGAGCTTCCCTATCCCGTCGGCACTGCCGTCTGCCCTGGCGGACTCCTGAGCCGTTTTTTTGTAATTTGCTCAGGATTCCGCAGAGGGATTTTTCTTTCCAAAGCTTGGGGAGCGCCCGGTTTGCCGGCTCGGGCGTGGCCAGCTTCGGCCAATCCGGCGATCTAGCCGCTCCGGCGATCCGCGCTGGGCCCTAAGGCCCAGCGCCTACGGCGCGGAGCGCCGGTGCAAAACTTAAAAGTTTTGGGATCGCCGGAGCGGAGGCCGGAGTATAGTCGTTTTCCCTGCCGGCTTTCGATTCCGAAAGGAATCTTGCCCGCTCCGCGGGCTCCCCGGAGGGCCCAGGACAACGTCCTGGGCCCTCCGGGGGAAAGCCGGCAGTTGCCCCCGCATCCGTTTTAGGCTTGTCGTGGGCAGAGGTTCTGGGGAGACGCCTAGGGCCGACGATATTATAATGGACTCGCCCCCCTTCGGATTTTCTGGTGCTCAGGAGGGGATTTGAACCCCTACACCTTGCGGCATACGCCCCTCAAGCGTACGTGTCTACCGATTCCACCACCTGAGCCACGGCTCCTCCTCGGGGAGAAAACGCCAGCCATTGACGGGGATTGACATTTGTTCGCAACAAAAAAGGTTGTGCGCAGAACGATTTTCCGGATGTTTCAATCCATCCATCGGAAAAGCGGGTGCTATGGAAGACATGACGAGCGGTTCGGCGGCAAATAGTCTGGCGGCGGGCAGTCCGGCGGGCGAAAAGGAGGGAGCGAAGGAGGAACTGTCGGATTTTCAGAAAAGCCTCGAGGCGATTCAGTTCGCCCCCGAGTGGACGCAGCGGCCGGAACGTCGGGAGTATCGTGCTTCCGAGCCCAGTGGTGATCCCGGAAGCCATCGACCGAAGGCCTCTTTTCCTCCGCCGAAGGACCGGCGGCCCCGCTTCGAGAGGAATCGGGAGGCCGAAAGGCCCCGTCCCCCCTTCGACCGGCGGGAGAAGAGCCCGGGCTATCGCAGTGATTCGGGTTACCGTGGGGAGTCGAGCTTCCGCGGGGACTCGGGTTATCGTGGAGAGCCGGGTTATCGTGGCGAGTTCAGAGGCAACTGGGAAAACAGAAGCACTTGGGAAAAGCCTCGGGAGGTCTTTGATCCCATCGTCGATGCGGCCTTTTACCCGGAGGACAAGGCCTTTGACCTGCTCGTCTCGACGCTCCGGAGCTCGGGCAAGACCCATGAACTGTTCCATCTCGTCCAGCTGATTTTGGAAAAACCGGAGCGCTTTGTCGTGGTCATACGGCGCCGACCGGAGAGCCATGGCGAGGTTCTGCCGCTCTACCTCTCGCTCCTCGACAACCTCCCCTTCGAGAGCGAGAAGGAAACGCTGAACCATATCCTGCAGCAGCACCTGGACGAGTTCTTCTCCATCGAAAATCTGGAGGTCGATCCACCGAAGGGAAAGTTCTCCTGCGTGCACCGCTGCGGGCTCACAAAAAAGCTGCTGGCGGCGCCCAACGACCACCGCTACAGGGAGATCCTCCGCGAGCATTTTCAGAACGAGATTCGCGACCTGAGCTACGAGAATTTCTGCTCCCGCATCGAGACGACGCAGGAGGAAGCGGACATTCAGGCCTGGATCGAGCAGATGTCGCACCGCAAGGTCTATATCCCCCGAGAATTGCCCGAGGGGGCGACGGAGCCCGTGCGGCTGGAGTGCCTGAGCGATGTCCGGCAGTACTGCCTGGAACACTTTCGCGAGCGCCTGATCCGCTCGTCCTCCAGCCTGCGGGTTACGGGATCGGCCCTGGCGCGCCTGCCATCGCGGCGGATTCGGCGTTCCATCGAACTCCTCTGGCAGCAGCAGCGGCGCTTTCCCTGGGAGACCGCCAACAACCTGCGGGGGCGCCTGCGCCGGGCGCATTTCTGGCTCTACCGAAAAAAGGTCGGCGAGAAACTCATCACGTTCACCTGTGCCGTGAAGCGCAAGATTCGGACGGGCCAGGAGGTCTTCGAGCCGGAAATCCAATCGGTGCTCACCTGGCTCGAGGCCCATCCCATGTCCACGCGTCAGGAATTGGCGGCGGAGGGGATGCCCCAGGCGGTTCAGCAGCTCTCCTGGTTGATCCAGGCCGGTTTTGTGACGGAGTTCGAGGATGGGCGACTCTTCCTGCCAAAAGTCATGCCCGAGCCCGTCCGGAAAGCGGCTCCGGAGAAGAACACCGCGCGCTCCACCCCTCAGGAGACCGATCTGGGTGAGATTTTAGACGAAGGCCTGTCGGCGGAATCTCCGGAAGAGGAGGTCGAGAGCTCTATCCCTCAGGAATTTCTAGGGGAAAACGCCGAAACGCCCGTTCCTCAGGAAGCTGACTCGGGTGGGATTGGGGACGAAGGACCGTTGGCGGAAGAGGACGAGAGCACCGCGGCATCGGAGCCTGCATCAGATGAGCCGGATGAGGCCGCAGCATTGGAATCCACGGCAGCTGAACCCGCATCGCCTGAGCTGGCTCGAGGGGTTCCAGCCAGCACGACCCTTGTGGTTCCGGCGCCGACGGAACTCAGCATTCCAGAGAAAGTCCCGACGGAACTCAGCGTTCCAGAAGAGTCCTTTACGGAACTCAGCGTTCCAGAAGAGGCGCCGACGGCGCTTGCCCTGCCGCTGGAGGCCGTTGAGTCGGAGGAGGAGAAGGAGAGCTAATTCCCGTCCCTGGTTTCCCATGGAAGCGGTGAGTCCCTACGACCGTCGGCATCCCTTTGAAGCGACCCTGCTGTCCCGCCGCCCCCTCTGCCGCGGCGAGACGGAACGGGAGGCCTATCATCTGGTCATCGACATCCGCGGGAGCCGGTGGCGGTACAGCTGCGGCGATTCCTTGGCCATTTTGCCCCAGAATGGTCCCAAATCCGTATCCAAAATCCTGCAGAGGCTGGACCTGGAGCCGTCGAACCCCATCACGCTGCCCTCTTCTGGGGTTTCCAAACCCCTGCGAGGGGCACTGGAGGAAGAGCTCTGCCTCAACCGCCTCCCGAAATCTTTTTGGGAATTCCTGCGCCAGCGGGTGGAAAAGAGTGGCGAGGCTTGGCGGAAAATCCCTGTGGGCGAGAGCGAAGAGTGGGAGAACTTTATCAAAAACCACACGCTGGTGAAGGCGCTGGAATTATTTCCCGATTTTCGCTGCACGGCCCAGGAGCTGGTCGAGCATCTGCGTCCCCTGAGCCCGCGGCTCTACTCCATCGCCTCTGCACCGAGCCTTTTCCCCGAAGAGATCCATCTGGCGGTCGTGATGGTGAAGTACGAGGATGTTTATGGGGAAAAGCGCCACGGCGTCGCAACCCACTACCTCTCGCCGCAGGGTCTACCGGTCGGTGGGCGTTGCCGCTGCTTTCTCGTGCACTCTCACTTCCGCCTTCCGGAGGACATGCGGAGCGACCTGATCCTGGTGGGCCCGGGCACCGGCGTCGCGCCTTTTCGCGCTTTTATTTGGGAATACGCCGCCCGGCGGGAGGCCGGGAAGGAAACGGGCCGGATTTGGCTCTTCTTCGGCAGCCTCCACCGGCATTCCCACTTCTATTACCAGGAGGAATGGGAGGAGCTGATGGCCCGGGGGGTGCTCACCCATTTGGACTGTGCCTTTTCCCGCGACCAGGCGGAAAAGGTCTATGTCCAGCATCGGCTTTTGGAGCGCGGGCCGGAACTGGCCCGATGGATTTTGGGCGGGGCCCATTTCTACGTCTGCGGCGATGCGACCCACATGGCCAGGGATGTGGAAGCCGCCCTGCTCCGAATCCTGTCGGCCCATGCCGGCCTGTTGGATCCCGGGGATTACCTACGGGCGATGCGCCGCGAGAAGCGCTACCAGAAGGACGTCTACTGAAGAGCCCTGGAGTGTGTCGTCAAACTAAAATGAGGGGGCATTTTTTGGG
>JAITKE010000046.1 GCA_031278595.1 Puniceicoccales bacterium | reverse complement strand
TGCTTCCTGGAATGTGTTGCCTCCATATAGGTGAGACATCCTTGGTTCTGCAGTGGAGAAAAATCTTTTGTACGGGTTGCTGGTGCGCAATACCCTCGTCGGCTTCCAGGGCGTCAGGGATCTCAGGGCGGCTTCTAAAGCAGGTGACGATACCCCGAGGTCTTTTGCGTACTGCAGTTTTTTCTGAATCGCCGTCAGTAACCCCCTCTGTCGGTCTGTTTTTTCGAGCGCCTGTCCGGGTCGCGGAACGCAGTAAAAGCATAGGATTGAGCCGCGCTGGTCTTCTTGTCCTCCAATTCCTAATCCCTGAACGGCGACAGCGAAAGCCCGTGAGCTGGCGGTGAGTTGGATCGTTCTTTGTTGGATAGAGCTATCAATCTGACGAAGCCTCCATCCTTCTTGCGGAAGGAATGAAAAGCTTTTTTGGGGTGCTTTGGATTTGGGTTCCTTCCATTCGGCTCCGTATAGCTTAACCGCGAATTTGTGCAGATCATGCTTCCTTATATCCTGCTTAGAAAACTGCCCGAAATCCAGCCGCAGCTGTTCCCCCTCACAGGGGACGATTTGTATTCCGTAGTAGGTATTGGGATCTTCCAGTCTGAGGTTGCTGGATATCTGGTCTTCCAGCGGGTTCCCTTCGGGAAAAGGTCTATGCCGGAAATCTTCCGTCAGGGCTTGAATTATCGGATCGTTCTCGACCACTCCCGCTTGGTAATGCTCTCCCAGCCACTGGGCCTCGAAAAGCGGAGCTGTTTCTCGGTCGAGCCCGATGCCGATTCGACAGTTACACTCCCATCTTTCCCGCGTATGCAGATCGATCACGGGCAATAAATCATCGCCGGCCACCGCTTCCGGTATGAAGCAGAGCCTTGAGGGCTGACTTCCTTGCGGAGGCGTGAGAAAGAGCCCGAAGGCACCGCCGTGATCTGCGTCGGCATTGATCAAGGGGGCCGCTGTGCGTCGATTGCCGTCGGATTCCGCTCCTGTAGATGCGTCGCCGGGTAATGGCGCAATAAGAAGCATTCCCGATGGGTTGTCGTTGGGTATCTCTCCCGGGTCTTCCTCCTCTTCTATTATGGGCGGTATTTGGGGGTCTTCCTCATCCGGCGATGGGTTGTCTGACGGCTCGGCTCCAGTCCCTACCCCTCTATCGGATTGCCCCTGTTCTGGAGTTGCAGGGGAAGGCTTTTCCGTGGGAACGGCCGGCTTCAATGCGGCTTCCAAATTAGTACCTAGTATCTCGATGGGGGTGAGCGGCGCGATCTCTTCGTCTTCGTCCGGGCCTTCTATGATCACCTCTGCGTCTTCGTCGCTGGAGCTGCTATCACCCTTCGGGGGCTCGTTGGGGATTTTCTGCGCCTGCGCTTTGCCTAAAATCGCCGGCCACAGCGCTCGCCGGCCGTCGACTGGGCCAAGCCCCTGTCCTGGTTCAGGAACGTAGTAGAGACAGATGATGGAGACGTAGGGAATCGTGTCCGTCGAAGCGGGAGGGTACTGGAGGGCAACGGCAAAAAGCCTCGAGTCCGGGCGGAGTTGGATTGCGTTGAATTGGGCGTCGCTCTCTTTGACTCGCAGAAGCCAGCCGTTGGGCAGGGATCGCTGGCGAATGGGGGATAGAGTGTCGCAAAAATGCAGCCATTGGGCTCCATAGAGCTTGACTGCGAAGGGTGAATCTGCCGCTATGGGCAAGGGGTCGAAGTCCAGATGCAGGCGATTCCCATCGCAGAAAGCGACCTGAATTCCGTAGAATGATTGGGGGGTTTTTAAAAATCTCCCGCAGCGCGCCTGGTCTTCCAGGGGATTGCCTTCGGGCAAGGGGCTTTCTTGAAAATCCTTCATCCAGGCCTGAATCAACGGATCCCGCTCCACAACCCCCGCCTCGTAATGCTCGTCTGTCCACTGGGCCTCGAAGGCCGGCAACAGTTCCTGCGAGGTCGTTGTTTTCAGCCCGATGCGCCAGTCTTGGGTCCATCTCTCTATGCGTTTCGTTGGAAAGACTGGCGGGTTTCCGTCCCCGGTTATGCTCTCCGGGATAAAACAGATTTGCGCCGGTTTTCTCGTCCGGGACAATGGCCGAAATAATCCGAAAAGACTGCCGTGGTCTTCTCCCGCCTGCGTCCTTAGCGCGGCGATGCTCTCTTCCCTTTCCGCTCTTCGTCTTTGCTCCGAAGCCGAGGGTGCCGGTGGGACTTCGGATGATCGTCCGGCGGGAGCAGAACGCGGGGGCTCGACCGATCGCCCGGAAGGGGTCGGGCGCGGAGGATGTGAAGGCTGATCCGGACTTGCCGGTGGGGCCTCGGGCGACCGTCCGGCGGGAGCAGGGCTTGGAGAGGCCGAAGGTCGGGTCGGTGGAGATGGAGCCGGTGGAGTTCTGCTCGATCTTGCCGGTGGATTGGTGGGTTCTTCGGTTTTGCCCGTACTTGCGGCCGACGGCCCTGGGGTGGGCTGAGCCGGTTCCGGCGAGGGGCCGGATCGTTCCGCCGTTGTCGGTTGCAGGCACTCCAAAGCGGTTTTCGTGTGTGCTATTGTGAGCGCGAAGTGTTGCTCTAATCCGCATCCGCTGCTTTCCTCAGCGGAGGAGAGGGCGATGGCCCTTCTCGTTTCGCATTCCGCTTGCAGCGCCCGCAGCTTGCCCGGAATTACCGTCCGCAACAGCGTTCTCTGGGCATCGGTCGGCTTGAGTCCTTCTGGTTTGGCGAGATAGTAGAGGCAGAGGATGGATCCGTACTGCGCCGGATCTTCCGAGCCAACACCTGGGCCCTGGATGGCGAGGGCAAAGACCCGGGAACCATTGGGTTGGAGGCGGATTTTTTGTAAATCTGCCGAACTGGACGCCCGTCGCAGAATCCAGCCATTTGGCAAGGAACGTAAGCGGATGCCCGGAACATCGTCCCAGGGACATTCCCATTCGACCTCACCGTAGAGCTTGGTGGCGAATTCCCCTGAAGGCAAAGAAGGGAAGGAAAAAATCAGGCCTGCTTGATCGGATTTGTGCTCGAAAATTTGCAGGCCGTAGTGGGAATAGGGCGATCGGATATCCCTCCCGCAGCGCACGAGATCGTCCAGGGGATTGCCCTGCGGAAAGGGAATACGGGAGAAATTTTCTGTCCAGGCTCTGACAACGTCATTGTTCTCGGCATTGTTATCTCGATAATGCGCATCTGTCCACTGGGCTCCGAATTTAGGGTACCATGTGGCTGTGCACATTTTTGATCTTATTCTAATGTTCCAGACTCCCCACCCTTGTCGGATAGGTCGTGTGTTAATGTCCGCCTCTTCCGGACTAAAATGGAGCAAAGGGCCCTTTCCCTCCATTTGGGCAAGAGATAGGCCGAACGTGTCGAAATCGGCCAGGCAGGAACTCATGGCCTGCAAAGTCATCGGGATCAGGAGCAGGTACGGTGGGCTTTTCATGGGGATAAGGGGATGAATTTTTCTGCTCGGTGTAAAACCTATTCTTCCTGTCTCGTTACTAAATCATAAAACTCCTGAAATGGATTTTTCGGCTTGGGATTATCAGCCCGATGCTTGATCTCCCAGGCATCGTGGAGTATCTTGGCGGCTGCGGAGAGTGGCGTTCCATCTGGAATGGCGGGTTCTACGCGCGTCCCTTGTTTGTTTTTATAGTATTCTAGAAGAGATATATCCGAATCATAGAAGCTCTCCCCGCGATTGGATAAGATGTGCAGCGTTACGATGGCGGTTACCTCCGCATCCCATGGCCTAGAACGACTATAATGGTCGCAATACTGCATGCATTTGCCCATGACGACCGAGAAAAATGAGCGGCTTACGCCGTGATCATCTGTCTCGGCGATCTGGCAGTTGTCCGGCGAGGCGATCCAAACTTCGTTGTTCCGTTTATCCGCACCGCTGTGCGTATGGACGCTTTTTAGGCAAAACCCAGGCGGTAGCGGAGTCGGAAAGTGAGAAGTTCCGCCCTCGTTTCCGCCATTCACAAACTGTGCTCCGTAGAGCCGCATGGCAAAAAGTCCGCACACAAGGTCGCCTGCGCCATGTTGAAAGGGCATGTTGGCCACCGCATAGTGGGGCCGGAGTAGTTGAATTTTTGCTGCCCCTTTTCGATAGGGATGCATGAGGACCTGGACCCGTAGTTTGGCAAATGGCGGATTTTCCTGAAAAAGGAAATCCTGGAGTTCCTGCGGTAATGCGTCCGTATTGAAGCGCTGTCGGCAGACTTGCCTTAAATCCTCGCTTCTTTCTCCTACGTCCCAGATGAGGTTTACCAGCAGCACCGTTCCCGGTGGAGTGAAATCGGTATAGGCGTGTACGTAAACGGCTTCGAAGAATCTTAGAAAATCCGGGTTTGTTTGATATAGAAAAGAGAAGCGCGGTGCGCGATTGCCAGGGAAAAAACCGAATCGAAACTGCTCAAGCGAAAGATCGGGAAACAGCCTTATGGCGCGCAATTCCGGCTCCTGCGGTCGCCACGGAGCCCGGGCGGCTGCTCTAGGGGCTTCTTCCGGCGGAGCTGCGGGGGATGGCGCTGGGGAAGACGGAACGGGCGGTGGTTGAACTTGAGGTGATTTTCTCGGCGGCGGGACGGTGATCTGGACTGTCTCTCTCGCCGGAGGCGGCTGCCTGGGCGAGGGTTTGACCGGAGGGATCGTCGGAGTTTTTCCTGAAGAAGGCATCGGAATTCTCCCCGAAGGGGGCTGCCGAGCCTCTGGGGCTTGTTTTGTCGGAGGTCGGCCTGAGGACTGCCGGGATGTTGGCGCCTGTTTGGGCGGAACTTTGCCCGAAGGCTTCCGAGGAAATGCTTGAGTTTGCCTCGATGAAGGGGGCGCTTGCCGGGGCGACGGTGGTGGAGGGGAGTTTCTTAGCGGAGAGCCCGCCGGCGTCAGGGCGCTCAGGAGCGGAGCGAGTGTTTTCGAATTAAAATCCTGGGGTAGGTGGTTTAGCTGAGAAAGGATCCCCTTCAACTGCTCCAGCTCCGTTCGGAGAGTGGAGAGTAGGCTGAGGCCTTGGTCTCTTCCCTGAAGCCCGCGCCCGGCTTGAGGGATGTGGTACAGGCAGAGCAGCGATCCGTATTGCGAGGGGTTGCCGGAGTGGATGCCTGGGCCCTGGATGACGACGGCGAAAAGGCGGGAGTCGGAGCCGAGCCGAAGGGTTCTCAGTTCGGCGGCACTGCTCTTCTTGCGCAGCACCCAGCCATTGGGCATCGAGCGCCGGTGGGCCCCTGGAACGTCGTCCCAAAAGCAATCCCATTGGGCTCCGTAGAGCTTGGCGGCGAAGGGTGTATTGGAAGCTGTCGCGAGGGATGAGAAGTCCAGCTGCAGCCGATTGGCCTCGCAGGGGATTATTTGCAAAATCCAACGGGAATGAGGGCTTTGCCTATCTCTCCCGCAGCGGCGCAGATGCTCCAGCGGATTTCCTTCGGTGAAGAGGTTTTGGGCTAAATCCCTCATGAGAGCCCGGATGATGGGATTTTCAGCCGCCTCACTCTCCCGAAAGTGCCCGTCGCTGCACTGCAGTTCGAGACTGGGCGGTAATGGAATGATCTGTCGAGTGGTTGAGACTGCCTGTAGCGGAATGCGCCACACCGACGACCAATGTCTGGCCCATTCTACGGATACTCTTTGGGCCTCCCCTAAACTTGGGACGATGTCGCCGGTGCAGGTTTCCTCCGGCATGTGGCAGAGTGTCGGTCCATCGGTGAAGAAGCCGTCGCCGGGCTCTGCCGACAGCGAAGCCGTAAGCATAGCCAAGACTAACACCGCCCCTGCTCTGTTCGAAGCTGTTCCCATCATTCTGTTCCCAAAATCCCCCAAAAAAACTCCGACCTCCTCTTCACCTTCAATTCTAGGGCTTTTCCTTTGCGGCGCAAGTTTGTCTTTTTCGTTGCTAGGTTAGTCCGGGTATGGATTTCTTTTGGGGGCCGCCGTTGGTCGCCAGGTCTTTAATGTTTTTTCGAGGACTTTTTCATCTGGAAGCCGATGGCTGCTCTTTTTCCGAGGCCAGTTGGGCTACTTTTTTTGGGGAAGTCACTTTGATGTCCCCTTTG
>JAITKE010000007.1 GCA_031278595.1 Puniceicoccales bacterium | reverse complement strand
CGTCGCGCCAGTTTTACCTCAAGTCCCGGGCGGAGATGGAGGCCATTTTCGGCGAACGTCCGGATGCGCTGGACAATACCCTTCGGGTTGCGGAGCGCTGCGACTTCCGGCTGCCCTACGGCGAGAACCACTATCCCGTCTTTCACCAGGGTCCGGCGGAAGCCGCCCTCTACCGGGGAGACCATGCGGCCCACCTGCGCGCCCTCTGCGTTCAGGGCCTCCAGGAGCGCTACGGCATTTCCTACCAGAATCCGGAAACGATCACCGGGAAGGATGCGCCTTCGAAGCGCCAGAAAATGCTCTGCGAGCGCCTGGACTACGAGCTGCGCACCATCGGGGAAACCGGATTTCTCGACTACTTCCTCATCGTCTGGGACTTCATCGCCTGGGCCCGGCAGCGCCACATCTCCGTCGGCCCGGGTCGGGGCTCCGGAGCCGGCTGCCTCGTCGCCTACGTCCTGCACATCACGGACATCGATCCCATCGCCTTCGGCCTGCTCTTCGAGCGCTTTCTCAATCCCGAGCGCATTTCACCGCCGGACTTCGACATCGACTTCTGCATGCGGCGGCGCGAAGAGGTCATCGGCTACGTGCGCCAGAAGTACGGCGCGGACAAGGTGGCCAACATCATCACCTTCGGCACCTTCGGGGCGAAAATGGTCCTGCGCGACCTCTGCCGGGTGCACGACATCCCCTATGTCGAAGCGAACAACATGGCCAAGATGGTGCCGGATGACCTGAAGATCACCCTCGAAGAGGCTTTACAGAAATCCCCAGAACTCCAGCAGGAGGTGCGGCGCAACCCGACGGCCCAGAAGATCATCGAGGAGGGCAAGGTGATCGAAGGCATGGTGCGCAACACCGGCTCCCATGCCTGCGGCATCCTGATCTCCGACCGGCCCATCGAACAGCACATTCCGGTCTGCCTGCAGGAGGGTAGCCTGACGACGCAGTTCTCCATGGAACCGGTGGGGGAATTGGGTCTGCTGAAGATGGATTTCCTGGGCCTCAAAACCCTCACCGTCATCGCCGATGCCGAGCGGCACGTACAGCTGCACACCCGACAGCCGGACTTCCACATCCTCGACATTCCACTCGACGATGCGGCGACCTATGCCCTGCTCAACAGCGGCGAGACCACCGGTATTTTTCAACTGGAATCGGAGGGTATGCGCTCCCTTTGCCGAAAGTTCGGGATCGCCAGCGTCGAGGAGATCAGTGCCCTGAGCGCGCTCTACCGGCCCGGGCCCATGGAGTGGATTCCGGCCTACGTCGCCGGCAAAAAAGATCCCTCGAAAATCCGCTACCCCCACCCGCTGCTGGAGCAGATCTGCCGGGAGACCTACGGCATCCTGGTCTACCAGGAACAGGTCATGGAGGCCGCCCGGATCATCGCCGGCTATACCCTCGGCGGCGCGGACATCCTGCGGCGTGCCATGGGGAAGAAAAAGGTGGAGGAAATGGCCAAGCAGCGGGCGGTCTTCATCGAGGGCGCCCGTCGGCAGCACCGCATCTCCAGGGCCAAGGCGGAGGAGATCTTCGACATCCTGGAAAAATTCGCCGGCTATGGTTTCAACAAGTCCCACTCCACCGCCTACGCCGTCATCGCCTACCAAACCGCCTACCTCAAGGCGAACTATCCCGTCGCCTTCATGGCGGCGCTGCTCTCGGCCGAGCTGGGCAATGCGGATAAAATGGCGACCTTCATCGCCGAGTGCCGTCGGATGGAAATCCCAATCCTGCCTCCGAACATCAACGAATCACTGGAGGATTTCACTCCGAACCTGGAAAAGTCCTGCATCCGCTTCGGACTGGCGGCCATCAAGGGCGTGGGCGAAGCGGCTTCGAAGAATATTCTGCTCGAGCGGGAAGAGCGGGGAGCCTTTAAGAGCTTCCGGGACCTTCTCCGGCGCGTCGACCTGCACACGGTCAACCGACGCGTGTTGGAATGCCTGATCAAATGCGGCAGCTTTGACGACTGGGGCGAAGACCGGCAGGCCCTGCTCGATGGCCTCGACGCCGCCATGGCCGAAGCCTCTTCGCTGCAAAAAGACCGGGATGCGGGCCAGTCCCAGCTCTTCGACCTTTGGGCCGAGTCTCCGGAAGCGCCGGAAAGCGCCGCAACGGCCCCGGCTTCCCCCATTCCGACGACGGCGATGCCTCCCCACGAAAAATGGCGCCACGAAAAGGAATTGCTGGGCTTCTACGTCACCGGCCATCCTCTGGAGCCCTACGGAGCCTTTCTGGAAGCCATCAACTCACCGGCGGAAAATCGGCTCCACCAACAGGTACATCAGGCCCCCTTTCGCCTCTGCGGCGTGCTGCAAAATCTTCAAAAACGCTTCACCCAGCGCATCGTTCGCAGCTCCTGCCCCACGGCCGGACCCGTTCGCGACCAGCGTCCCTGGGCCACCTTCGACCTCGAGACCCGCGACCGCGTCTGGGCCATGAATTGTTTTCCCGACACCTACGAGCGGGTTGTTCAGCGGCTGAGCGAAGGGGACAGCTTCGTCGTTCAGGGGAGCATCCGGCGGCAGAATGGTGAAATTCGGCTTAGCGTCAGCGAAATCCAGCCCCTGGACGAAGTCCTTCCCAAACTTGTGCGGGAAATTTTCTGGGAGTTGGACACAGCTGCGCCCGACATCGATGCTTTCCTCGACACCCTCCACGACTTCATCCGGGAGCGGAGCGGCTCCTGCGCGCTGCGGCTCCTCTTCCATTTCCCCGACGGGGAAAAGCTTCTGGAAATCCCCCTGCCCCTTTCCCTCCAGTGTTCCTTCGATCTCCCGCACCTTCGCCAGCTGGAGCAGCGATTCCGGGCCGTCCGCCGAATGGGTATCCGCTGCCGGGAGCTGAGCCGATCGCCGCGCTGAGTCGATCCACTCCTCGCCTGAGGGCAATATCTGAAACACCATGAACCCACCTCCGTAACCCACTTAAGCCTCGACGTTCGCCTCTCTTATCCATAGAAAAGATTCCCATGGAAGAACTGAGCCTTTTTCAGAAGATCATCCGGCGGGAGATTCCGGCTGAAATTCTCCTGGAGACCGAAGAGACGCTCGTCATCAGGGACATCGCTCCTCAGGCCCCCGTCCACGTGCTCATCATTCCCAAGAAACCCATTCCGCGCATTTCCGAGGCCGAGGAGGCGGATGCGGCATTGCTCGGGAAATTATTGCTCGTGGCCCGAGTTTTCACCGAAAGGGAAAAGATCGCGGAGGGCTACCGCCTCGTCATCAACAACGGACGCATGGCCGGGGAAACGGTGCCGCATCTCCACATCCACCTTCTGGCCGGTCGACCCCTGGGTTGGCCGCCGGGCTGAGTCCGGGAGCGATCGGGCTAAAACCAGGAACAGTTGGGCCAGAGAGCGTCGTCAAAAATAAAGGAGGAACAGAGGAAAAAAAGGAAGGCATGGGAAAAAGGACACTGTAGGAGATATGACCTATCAAGTGAATTGCGAAACAAGATGAAAAGGTCGCTGCCTGATTTGATGACGATCTCTAAACCCGGGAGTAGAATTTCCCTCGCCGTTGGGAGAAAAAAGTTTGGTCGAAAGCAGCCAGACTAAATCCAGGAGCGGAAATTTCCTCCCCGTCAGGAGAAAAAAGTTTGACAGGGAGGAGCGAGGAATCTAGCTTGCGACTTGGTGGCTGAGGCTGCGATGAAGACGACGTTGGTCAAAAAGGTGGATAGGAACGCGAAGCGGTGGTTTCTCGTCGACGCAGCTCAGGGGAATTTGGGGCGTCTGGCGGTCAAGGTGGCCAATGTGCTGCGCGGGCGGCACAAGGTCAGCTATACGCCGCATATGGATGATGGCGATTTCGTCGTCGTCGTGAATGCGGACAAGGTGCGCCTGACGGGGAAGAAGGATGAGGACAAGAATTACATGTTCTACTCCATGTATCAGGGCAACGAGAGGCGTTTCTCGGCCAAAGCCATGCGGGTACGGCGGCCCTGCTTTCTGGTCGAGCACGCGGTCAAAGGAATGTTGCCCAAGAATCGGCTCGCCAGTGTCCTGTTCAAGAAGCTGAAGGTTTACGCGGGCGCGACGCATCCCCACGAGGCCCAGAATCCCATTCCACTGGAAATTTAAAATTCTATGGCATCCGATGAGGGGAGTGTTCGGACGGAAGCGGCGGTGGAATTTCTCGGCACCGGTCGGCGCAAGGCGGCGGTGGCCCAGGTACGGCTCCGGGTCGGCGAGGGGAAATTCCTCATCAACGGCCGGGCGTTGGAGCACTACCTCTGCCTCGAAAGCGCCCGTCGGGAGGCCCTTTCACCACTGCAGTGCGTGGCGTTGGCGGATAAGTTCGATGTGACGGCGACGGTGCTGGGGGGAGGCATCCACGGCCAGGCCGGTGCGCTTCGGCTGGGCATTGCCCGGGCCCTTCAGAAAATAGATACAGCCCTTCGTCCTCCGCTGAAAAAAGCCGGGCACCTGACCCGGGATGGGCGGATGAAGGAGCGGAAGAAATCCGGTCAGCCCGGCGCCCGCAAGCGCTTCCAGTTCTCCAAGCGCTGAGGGATTGGCTCCATTTCAGTATTCCTGGATATCTTCTTTAAGGAAAAGAGGTTCGCAGGATTCCGGAGGAGACTGTTGTTTCTGAAAAAAGCAGAAAGGCCAGAGGGCGTCGTCAAAATCAGACAGCAAGCTCCTCATCTTGTTCCACAATTCATCTGATGAGTCATGTCTCCTATGGGTCCTTTTTCCATTTCCTTTTTCTTCCTCTCTTTTTCCTTTGTCCCTCTTTTGTTTGACGATGCTTTCTGGGAGCTTCGTTGATTCCGGTGGGGGCCGGCTTTGCCTGGAAGGGAAAAGGCCTCTGGCCTTTTCCCCTCCAGGCGGTCCGCTTTGCGGGCCCGATGTCTTCGGCATCGAAAGCCGGCCCCAAAAACAAGACCCTCCCGTAAACGCCCTTGTTGAATCTGACGACACCCTCTAGGAATGGCCAATGCTTCTGCGGGTTTCTTTTCGCTGCCTTTGCAGAGCAGAAGAGGAAAAACAAAGTTTCTCAGCGCCTTCCCCCGCGGGGAGATTTTTCCTCTTCTGCTCTGGGGCCCGCTCCGCGGGCGATTCCTCCGGAATCCAAAGGCAGCGGAAAACACATACTGAAAGAAAACCCAAACCTCCGCCGGAAACGTCTCCCGAGAACCTCTCCCGAAATCGAAAGAAGAAAAAAGGATCAGGTGACCTACAGCACGCGGCAGCATCTGACGACCGCTGCTTCCTTCCGGACCTGACGGAGTTAGCCGAAGCGCCGACGCATAGGGCCCGACCCCGATTTTACTGAGGAGAAGAAAAGACCGGGAGCAAGAAAAAAACCTAGCAAGAGAAAATCTTCGGCTTTCGCCGATGAGGGGCAAGGGGAGAGTTTTTCATGAAAAAGGAGCTCGCCGCTCCACTGAGGGAGAATATTTTAGAAAAGCCTCGGCCTTTTTATTTCAGAAGAGCTTCGGCTTTTTTTCGAAACTCCCTTCCTCTCTTTCGCCTTGAGCGGCGCTTCGGAGATGCTAGAAAAAAACCATGGGCCATGACCCTCTCAGTCCCAAAGACCTGACACATGTGCTGAACCGCTATCGCGGGTCGCTGCAACGGCGCTCAGGAATTCCCCCATTCCCGCGCCGTCGGGCGGAGCGGCGGGAGGGGAGCCAGAGCGGCTGCGACCGAATCGCCCTCTACCTGCTCCTGGGAACCCTACTGAGCCAGGGTCTGGCAATACTCCTCTTCGACATCTTTTAGAAAAAATTTTCCATGGAGACCCTGCGGCGGGACGTGGTCGACAGCACCAATGACGAGGCCTTTCGCCTGAGTGCCGAAAAGGCCCCGCCCTTTATTGTCGTCGCATCGCGGCAGTCCGCCGGTCGGGGACAGGGCGATCGTAGCTGGTACAGCGAGGACCCGGGCAATCTCTACTGGACCATCCTCTGGCGGCCGCGGCAGCCCGCGCAGGATTTTCGGAACTGCTCCACCAAAGTGGCCATCCTGCTCAGCCAGGCATTGCGGGAGCGCTATCAGATACCCGTGGCGGTTAAGTATCCCAATGACCTGATGATCCAGGGGCGCAAGCTCGGCGGAATCCTGACGGAGACTCGGGTGGTGGCGGAAAAGCTCCAGCTGGCGGCCTGCGGGGTGGGCCTCAACGTCAATGGCGACATCGAGCGCTATCCCGAGGACATCCGTCCCCACTGCTGCCGCCTCCGCGACTGGCTGCCGGGGCCCATTGAAGTGAGAGACCTGGAAGGCCTATTGGAGGAAATTTTCTCCAGGCACTTTCTCTAAAAAAACACCGAATTTTTCTAAAAAACATCGAAATTTTTTTCATGCATCGATTGGGAACACAGGGGAAATTTTCAGACACAGAGGAAATTTCGGGCACAGAGACAGGGGGAAGTTTTCCGCTGTTGGGGGAGATTTTCCGGTGGGGGGCTTTTTTGGGTACCGGGAGAAGTCTTCCGGTGCGGAGGTTTCTGCCCGCCGGGGCTCCTGTCCGCTGTCTTTGGCTCCCAAAGGGAGCGCCCGCGGAGCGGGCATCCCCATGAAAATTAAAAAAATTTTCATGGGGCAAAGACAGCGGAACCCCCACCATTCACAGAAAAATTCAGGAT
>JAITKE010000106.1 GCA_031278595.1 Puniceicoccales bacterium | reverse complement strand
CAGCTTGGTCGATTCGATGCCAAGACTCGGCTCAGTTTTGGCGCGATGGCCCCTTGGCTAAAGCCAAGTGCGGCGCTCCCGCTCCGCGGGAGCGCCGTCGTGAGAGGGAGCCGCCTCCGGCGGCTCCCTCTCACGGGCCATCGCGCCAAAATTTCCCACCGCATCGGCATTTTCTGGTATTTCTCTGGCATTTCTCCGGTATTTTTCTGGCCTTTCGGCCTCCACCATTTCGGCCTACTCAGCCCATGGGCTATTCCGGTCTATCCGTCATCTGAACCTACGGGCTATTCCGGCCACTTTGCTATTTCGGCTTATCCCGAAACACCAGCTCGTGATCGAAGTAATTCAGGTCCATGCCGGCGTTGACCACGATGCCCTGGCCATTGATGCCGCTGGACAGCGGGCTGAGCAGAAAAAGAACCACATTCGCCACCTCCGGCGTCGTGAGCGCCCGTTTCCGCAGGGTCATCTTCTCGGCGTAGAGATAGTGATCCAGGTAACCCGGAATGCCGGCCGAGGCGCTCGTCTTCAACGGGCTCGCCTTCACGCAGTTGAAGCGCACCTCGCTGTCGTGGCTGAAGGACTTGGCCAAAAACCGTACCACGCTCTCCAGCGCCGCCTTGACCGGCGACATGTAGCCATAATTCTCCGCCACCACCTGGGAGGAAATCCCCATCGCCACCACCGACGCCTCTCTCTTCAAAAGCGGTTTCAGGGCCCGCGAAAGCTCGACCAGTGAAAAGCAGGAGATCTCCATCGCCTGCAAAAAGTCCCCGCGCAGCGTCTCGTGAAAGGGCCGAAGCCCACGGCTGTAATTGGCAAACGCCAGGGAATGGACGAAGCCATCCAAAGCAATTCCTCGGTCGGCCAGCCCCTGGGCCAGCGAACGGATTTGGCCTTCCTCCTCGACGTCGCAGATAAAGACTTCCCGCTCCCTCAGGAGCGTCTTGAGCGAAAGCCTACGGGCTTCGGAGCGGACGCCGTAAAAAACCCTGGCGCCGCAGGCCTCCAGGCCCTGCCCCACATGCCACGCAACGCTCTTGCGGTTGGCCAAGCCGGCGACCAGGAAGCTCTTGTCCTTCAGTCCCAGAAAGTCCATAGATTTCCCCAAGCCTCAGCGATGCCTCCGGCGCCGGAAGAGAGATTTACTCCGCAGAGCACCGGGTCGGATCTGGTGGCGATGCAGGGCCTCCCGGCGCAGGACCCGACGCGCCACTTCTTCCAAATCCTCCCTTCGCACCTGCTGGTAAAAATCCTCCAGTGTGCGGGCATGGGCCAGCGAGCGCCCGTCCGCCTGAGAGCGGGATAGCACATTTAACCAGTACGCATTTTCTCTCCGGAAATCCCGCACCGCCTGGCGCTCGGGCTCCAGTACCCGCCGAAACTCATCCTCCGAAATCCCCTCCTTCCGCAGCCGCTCCACCTCGGCGAGGATGGCCGCTTCCACCGCCCGGATCCTCCTCGGGTCGACGGAAATGCCGGCGTGGATCCAGCGATAGGAGGGAAAGGCTTCGCTCTCCAGGTAATAGGCATAGGGCGAATAGGCCTCGCCCAGGTCGTGACGAATGCGCTCGAGCAGGCATCCGGCCAGAAGCTTAGCCAAGAGGTGCTGGCGCCGGTAAAGCTCGATATTCTCCTCCAACAGACCGGGCCAGAAGAGATGCAGCTCCGCCGTCGGGTGCTCGCTGCCCACCGCGCAGTAACTCAGCTCCACCCGCTCCGCCGAGGGAATTTTCAAAATCCTCTTCTTCTCCAGTGAGTTTGGGAAATCCTCCCGGGCCGGCAATCGGCCCAGAGTTTCCCCAACGGAACGGATCACCTCTTCCGCCGCAATGTCCCCCACGACGGAAATCTCCAGATAGGCTTTCTTCAAAACGTCCCCGAAATATCGGGCCACTTCTTCCGCCGTCCAGCGCTCGATTTCGGCCCATCGCGCCCGGCGAAAGGCGAAGTGTTCTCCGCTCAGGCAATAAGGAATCTGCCGCGCGTAGACGGATTCGGGGGATTTCGACTCCGCTTCCTCCCGTTGCCGGAAAAGTTTGAGTGCATCCTCCCGCGCCTCTTCCCGGTAAGCCGGCTCTTCGAAATAGGCCCTGGCGAGCTCGCAGAGGGAACGGAAGTCCCGTGAGGAACTGCTGCCGTACATCACGAACGCATCCTCCTCCACGCCGAAGCGGAGGCCCAGCACGCGGTCGGCCAAAACTTTTTGCAGCTCCTCCGCCGAATGTTTGCCCAGTCCTCCGTCCATAAAAAGGGCACCCAGCAGCGCCAGCAGGCCCTCCTGGCCCTCCTCCTGCTCCAGCAATCCCCGGCCGAAGTGCATCGCCACCTTGACCTGATCTTTTCTGAAATCGGTGGCCTTCACGTTCAGCCGCACGCGGTTTTTAAAAACGACCTGGTGAAAATCGAGATCCTCGACGTAGTGCTGCGATTCCACAAGCGAGGAAATCGGCTCCGGGGACGAAGGAATTTCGTAGCCGAAGCTCGCCGGTTTTGAGGTCGACGGTGGTTCAATCGGCGTTTGGGCGGAGTCCTCAAAGACCTTCTGAATTTCCCCATGAATCGTCTCCGGCAGGGCCTCCGGCCCGCTCAGGAACACGAAGCGGTTCGGATAAGCCCACAGCTCATTCCAGGCCTCTGCCACCGCCGACGGCCCCAGGTCTTTCAGCAGACGTCGGCTTAGCTCATAACTGTTCCGGGACGAGGGCCAACGCAGATCCTTATGCCGACTATCCACGAGGGAAAGGGCCAGATCCGACGAGCGCAGGGTTTCGAATCGGCGGTAGGCATGTTCCAAGCCGCTGAGCAGCTTCCGGCGACTGCGGTCGACTTCTTCCGCCTGAAAGCCGAAGAGCCGGATTCGCCGCAGCTCCTGCTCGAGGAAGGCTAAGGCCAGCTGCCAGTCCTTCAGGCCTCCGAGGTAAACGTTGCTGTAGTGGCAGCCAGGGAACAGCTCGCACTGCTCGACGATGGGGACTAGGAAGAGATTGTTTCGCTCGCGATTTCTGTCCAGCAGACGCTCCTCCAAAATCCCCTGCCCCATCAGTCGGCACAGCTCCTTACGCCGCCGCTCGACGGAATCGCCCTTCGGCAGGGCTGGACTCAGGGCGGCCACACTGACCGCCACCTTGTCCAGCTGCTCGTCCCTCAGATAGCGGAAGATCCTCCGTTCAAAAGAGGGGAGTTCCCTTTCATAGGGGTTGGCCACTTCGGCCTTCAGCGGAATGGAGGACATCTTGGCCTCCACCATCGGGCGCCACTTCTCCGGAACAAAATCCCCCACAATGACCAGAATCATGCGGTTCGGCGTGTACCACCTTTGGTAGAATTCCCTCAACTGAGGAGCACCTAGCCTCCGGATGATCTCCGGCTCACCGACGGAAATGGCATCGGCAAAGAGCGTCTCGGCAAACATGTGCTGGACGGCCCGACGAGCAATGCGCAGCGCAGGACTATCACGGTCGCGCACCTCGGCTAAAATAACTCCCCTCTCGCGCTCCACCTCCTCGGGAGAAATTTCCAGACCACAGGCATAGTCGTAAAAAACCTCAAGCGCTGTGCGGAAAAGTTCCTCATCGGCCCGAGGTAAATCCAGGAAGTAATAGGTGCATTCGAGCGCGGTGGAGGCATTGAGATCAGCACCAAAAGCTATCCCCAGTCTTTCCAGATAATGGGCCAATTCACCCTTGGGAAAGTGCTCCGAGCCACAGAAGGCCAGGTGCTCCAAAAAGTGAGCCACACCTCCCGCCACCGGTCGCTCCATCAGGCTTCCCGCCTGCACGCACAAGATGGCATGGATGCGCTCCTGGGGATGAGGATGGGGATAGAGCACATAGCGAAAATCATTGGCCAAAGTTCCGGCCAAAATCTTCGAATCGTCGCGCAGATGGGACTCCAAGGACGGAAGCGAATCCAGATCCTCCGGCAGTGGTGCCTCCGGAACTTCTGTCACCGGTGAAGCCGAAACTCTTGATTCCTTTGGACCAATAGGCTCGGCTTTATCCGTCTTATTCGAAGGCGGAGAAACTGCATCTTTGGGCTGAGGGGAGATGAATTCCTCGGGAAGCGTTTTGGAGGAACTAGCTTCCCGGACGGCCACGTCGTTTCCCGCCCCCAGAGCACTGCAAAGGCCAAGACTGAGGCAGTAGAAGACAAATCCCCAGACTCCTAAATTTTCCCATTTTCTGTTTTGCATGACAACTTTTTTGCTTTTTAACTGCCGCACGGTGAACAATTTGCCGGATAGATGGAGATGAAAAGCCTAAAAGAGACCCTTCCTGTCGGCTGGGCCGGAGGCCGTTTTTCTGTGGCATGTTTCTCATTTCTCGCCCAAAATTTGCAAAAAGACCTTGTCCATCATCCTTGAAGAGCTAGTATAAAAGTGGGTATGTTAGGCTAACCTCTAACCCGATGTTTTCATTCATCGCCATTTTACAGAAAATCATTCTGGCCGGAGTCTGGGGCGGTTTGGCAGCCCTGGTCTTTTTTATGGGCGCGCAGCTCAACAGTGCCTATCGAGAATACCATCACCTGCTGCAGGTGGAGGAAGAACAGGTGCAAAAGTTGGAGCAGTGGCAGTGCACTCACCAGCAACAGCAGGCCCATCTCCAGCACCTTTTGACTGATGAGGAATTCTTCGATCACATTGTCAAACAGCACATGGGTTGCCTCCACGACGATGAAGTGCTCTTCCACTTCGAAGGCACGGTGACGAATTCGTAGATGAAAGAAGAAAATCGCTCGTTGAAAGACAGAGCAGCCGAAACGATCGAGCGTTTCGTGTGTTATGGCCAAGGCCAGGTCTTCCGCTTTTGGGATACGCTCAACGCGGAACAACGCCTCGGCCTTCTCCAGGAAGTGGAACAGCTGGACCTTCCGAAAATTTCGGAATACACCCGCCGTTTTCTCTTTCCGGAACACCACAGGACAGGTGATGCTCAGGACAAAAATCTCTCTTCGCCGCCCTATCAGAATCTTCCCGAAACGGAGTCCGAGCAAATTGCTTGGGAAGAGGCCTATGAAGAAGGAGAAGCGGCCCTGGCCGACGGACGAGTCGCCGTCCTCACCCTCGCCGGCGGGCAGGCAACCCGCCTGGGACGAGAAGGGCCCAAGGGTACCCTAGAGGTCACGCCTGTGCGGAAGAAGTCCCTCTTTCAGGTCTTTGCGGAGAAGATCCGCTTTGCGGAGAAGAAGTACAGCCGACCGATTCACTGGCTTCTCATGACCAGTCGGCAGAATCATGAGGCGATCCTGCAATTTTTCAGGAAAAATAACTCCTTCGGCATTCAAAATCTCCACTTTTTCCAGCAGGGCCTCCTGCCGGCCGTGGACTTTCAGGGCAAGATTATCCTGGAGGCCAAGGATCACATCGCCATGCTCCCCAATGGGAGCGGCGGGGTCATTTCGGCACTGATCAACAGCGGTTCCATCGAGCTACTGAGGGGCTTGGATATCGACACCATCAGCCTTTGTCATGTCGACAATCCACTTGCCACCGTCATCGATCCCCATTTCATCGGATTCCATCTCCAGCAAAAATCCGAAATATCCTTCCGCGTGATCCAGAAGAGCTATCCGGAAGAGCCCGTCGGAGTTTTCGCCGCCCGTGAAGGAAAAACTACTTTTATCGAGTACATGAACCTCACTCAGGAACAGGCATTGGCCCAGGAGCCATCCGGCAAGCTCCGACTGCACATCGCCAATGCCGGCATATACCTCCTGGATCGTGAGTTTGTCCAGACCCTGGGCCAGGGTAACCACACCCTATCTCTCCACATAGCCAGAAAAAAAGTTCCCGCGGTCGACTCCGAGGGACACCCGATTTCGACAAACGCACCCAATGGTTTGAAATTCGAACAGGCTCTGCCGGACCTGCTGACTTTGGCCTCCCGCTTCCTCCTGCTTGAGGGCAGACGCAAGCAGATATTCAGCCCCATAAAAAATGCCCAGGGATTGAACTCACCCCAAACCTGCCACCAGGACCAGCTAAAACTGTTCACCCACTGGCTCATCAGAGCCGGAGAGGAGATACCCACTGACGATACGGGGCTTCCACCCTTCGCCATCGAAATCAGCCCTCTCTTCGCCGACAGCGAGCGGACTTTTCTCGACCGATGGGCGACTCTGTCGCCGAAACCGAGCGTCGCCGAAGGGACTTACATCGAATAAGGCTTATCCCCTCGCCAGTTCTTTTTTCATTCGCTCTGATCCAAAACAGAGTGGCCCTTTTTCTTTCCCTAGACACCCCCGAAGGGAACTACCTAGAATAAAGTTTCTACCGTCGCCAATCTCTTTTTTCATCCGTTCTAGGCCAAAACAGAGTGGCTCTTTTTTCCATTTCCCCTAAGCTAAGGCAAGAAAATCACATAGGAAAGAATCATTCGAGATGGAAAGTCATTACGCGCCCGTGATCCAAAGTGCCCTCGGGAAAGGCCTCCTGAGTCCAGAAGCGGCTCACCGCCTCCAGGATTGGCTTCAGGAAACCCAACTGCCGCCCTGGGCCAGGTATTCGCTTGAAGAATTGATGCGGCAGGAGGCCTGGGAGGAGCTGCAGAATCGCTTTTGCCAGGAGCTCTGCTTCGGCACCGGCGGGCTTCGGGGCCGTACCATCGGGAACATTTCCACCGGAGCCGAAAGGGGTACCCTCTCTCCACAGGGAAGCCCCGAGCATCCGGCGGTGGGCAGTGCCTGCCTCAACGATCTCAACCTCGTCCGCGCCACGCTGGCCCTCCACCGCTACTGCACCGACTTTCGAAACGGCCAGAAGGAGAATCGGCCCGAGGAGCTGAGCCTGGTGGTCGCCCATGACGTGCGCCATTTCTCGTCCTACTTCTGCCAATTGGCCGCCCAGACCTGGGCGTTGCAGGGGGGGATCTGCTACGTTTTCGACGGCCCACGCTCGACGCCTCAGCTGAGCTTTACGGTTCGGGAGCTCGGAGCGACGGCCGGCGTCGTCATCACCGCCAGCCACAATCCACCGCACGACAACGGCTACAAGGCCTATTTCCGCGACGGCGCCCAGATGATCGACCCCCACGCGTCCGGTGTCATCGAGCGCTACCGTTCCCTTCCGTTGGGGGAGGTTTTGGCCACCCTGGCACAGCTCGGGTCTTCCTCTAAAATCCATCCCATCTCGGCAAAGCTGGAGGATCGCTATCTGGAAGCTCTGGAGGAAAATGTTCTGGAGAAAAACATCTTCCAGCATCGCCCGCCGCGACTGGTCTACACGCCTCTCCACGGCACAGGCATCCACATGGCCGAAAAATTGTTCCCCCGAGTCGGTATCGACGCCCGCTATGTTCAGGAACAGCTCGTCCAGGATCCGCGCTTTCCAACGGTCGATTCGCCCAATCCCGAATACGCCGCCACGATGCGGCGGGCGATCCAAATGGCCGAGGCAGAATCGTGTGAGCTGGCCATCGGAACGGATCCCGATGCCGACCGCATGTCTCTGGGAATCCGCAATCATCGAGGGAAGATGGAGCTGCTTTCGGGTCATACGACGGCGGCCCTCCTGGCCGAATTCCGCCTCCGGAAGATGAAGCGCCTCGGCTGGCTGGCCCCCGAAGGGACGAGCCACGCGGTGCTGCTCAAAAGCCTCGTCACGACGCCCCTGCTGGAGGCCATAGCCACCCGGCATGGGGTTCGCTGCATCAACACCCTCACGGGCTTCAAGTGGATCGGGGCCAAGCTGCTCCGTTATGAGGAGGAACTCGAGGCGTACTGCCGGCAGAGTGGGACATCCGTAGAGAATATTTGGGAGAACCGGGAGGCCCGTCGGCAGGCGATGCTGGAGGGAGGACATTTCTTCGTCTTCGGCGGAGAGGAGAGCTGCGGCTACCTCGCCAGCGACCGCGTCCGGGACAAAGATGCCCATGCGGCCCTGCTCATGGCCTGCGAAATGGCCGCTGACCTGGCCCGGGAGGGGAAATCCATCGCCGATTTTCGGGATGAAATTTACCGGCACTACGGCTACTTCGGCGAGTCCGTTCTCAACATCAACTTCGAAGGCGAGGAAGGGGCGCGGAAAATCCAAAAAATTCTCCGCTCGTACCGCGAATGCCCGCCGAAGGAATTTCTGGGCATCCCCGTCACCCGGCTACGGGATTTCGCCACCGGTGCCCTTTGTGACGAGGAAGGAGAGCCCATTCCGCCGGAAAATTTCCTCTTCCTCAGCCTGGCCCAGGGCTACCGCTTCGCCGTACGCGGCAGCGGGACGGAGCCCAAGCTCAAATTCTACCTCTTCGGCCAGAAGGAGCTTACTGGAGAAGTAACCCTGGCCAAGGCTCAAGCAGAGGTGGAGAAGCGTCTGGCCCTCCTGAAGTCCGAGCTCCAGTCGGACGCCCTGCGGCGCAGCGAGGCTTCCCAGTTAGGCTGATCTTCTCCACTGAGCCTAAATCTAGATAATCGGAGTTCAATTGGAGGTAACTTGGCCCCATTGGTCCCGATCGGTGGCCTGTTTTTTTGCCGCCTTTGCGCCCTAGGGGGTAGCAGGGTTCGGGGGGGGGGCGGGCGTTCGATTCCACCGGTATCGGGCCCGCAG
>JAITKE010000056.1 GCA_031278595.1 Puniceicoccales bacterium | reverse complement strand
TGTCGGAGGTATTGAACTTGAGGCACCGAAAAAAGTTCCGCCAACTGGAGCAGAGGTTCGCTCCAAGAGTGGAAATTAAGATTTATGACAGCGAGGAACACATTCATTTTCTGAACACGAGACTCCAGCGGGTGGTCGGGAAGACCAGTTGGTGGCCCATCGATATATGCACCAAACTTCTCCTATCGGAAATTCTCCCTCTCGACCTCGACAAGATAATCGGACTGGATGGCGATACTCTCGTTTACACCTCACTGAGGGAGCTATGGAACAAACTACCGGCAGAGGGATATGCCCTGGCTGCTACTGTGCGCGAGCTCCACGACATCCACAATGACTACGACCATGATGATCTCGACAGATTATGGGGATGCGCTGACAACGGAAATAGGTTTCAAGTTTTTCTCAGGAAGAAGCACCTGCCTATTCAGGCGTCGTTTTGCATCAATGCAGGCATGCTCATATGGGACCTTTGTTTCCTACGACAGAACCAGTGGTTACTCCAGGGATCCATAGATTGGTTAACCAGATATGAACCTCCTATTCCAGAGCAGATCACCATCAATGTGATCTTTCGGAGCCACATTCTGCCATGCGGCGAACGATGGAATACAGGCAACGACTATCTGCCTCTGAAGGAACAATGGAGGAATATTTTCTCACAACCGGCGAAGGGAATATCCATCATACATTATCCAGGCTCACTTAACAAGCCGTGGAAGCTGAAGCCACAGAAAATCATCAAGCAACGGTGGCGAAAGCTGATAAGTTACCTCTTCCTTCGCCCGCCGACGATTTGGCATAAATATCGTCAGGAATCACCCTGGAAACACTCCCTGCGGGAGCGCTTTCGGGAGCTCTTTGCCACGCCGGAGGATCGGAAGCTTTTTAAGCCGATTTTTACCGGCATAGCCGCCACGCTCGCGCTGATGGCATCCGTCTCGCTCTACTATCTAGGACGGTTTTTCTTCTCCTAATCCTTAAAGCCTCCAGTTTTTATTTCACTGGAAGGGGATGATGATAAATTTGGACAGTGACTTTCTTCCCGCAATCGAAGTAGAATCACCTCGATTGCAATTCAATAGCGAATCATCTTAAGCAGAACAATATAGTCCGCTACTTTACGACTTCACCGATTAACGCTCAGCAGAAATTCCACATTGCTACGGGTCTTTTTCAGGCGGGAGAGGAGCATTTCCATCGCCTCCGTCGAGGGAACGCCCTTGAGCGCACGGCGCAGGGTGTAGATTTTTTCCATCTCGTCCGGATGGTAGAGCAGCTCCTCGCGGCGAGTGCCGCTCTTCTCTAGATTGATGGCGGGGAAAATGCGTTTTTCCACCAGCGTGCGATCGAGGTGCAACTCCATATTGCCCGTTCCCTTAAACTCCTCGAAGATCACATCGTCCATGCGGCTGCCGGTCTCGACCAGCGCCGTCGCCAGGATGGTCAGGCTGCCTCCGCCTTCGATGTTGCGCGCGGCGCCGAAGAAGGACTTCGGTTCCTGCAGCGCGTTCGCCTCCACCCCGCCCGAAAGGATCTTGCCGCTGCTGGGTTGGCGGGTATTGTGGGCCCGGGCCAGACGGGTAAGGGAGTCCAGGAGGATCACCACATGCTGCCCCGCTTCGACACGGCGGCGGGCATTTTCAATGACCATGTCAGCGACGGCGACGTGGCTCTCGGCGGACTCGTCAAAGGTGGAGCTAATGACTTCCGCCGGTACGTGGCGGGCGAAATCCGTCACCTCCTCCGGCCGCTCGTCGATCAGAAGGATCAGCACATGGGCCTCCGGTCGGGCCTTTACGATGGCATTGGCGATGTGCTGCAGCAGCATTGTCTTGCCCGTGCGCGGAGCGGCCACGATCAGCCCGCGTTGCCCTAATCCAATGGGCGTCAGCAGATCCACCACCCGCATCGAGAGATTGTCCCAGGATACCGTTTCCGGCGATTCCAAAAGAAGGCGTTCGGTGGGATAGCAGGGCGTAAGCTCCTTGAACTTCGGGAGTAGCGGCAGCGACTGCGCCGTGGACAGGCCCATCACCCCGATGATGCGTAGCGCGAAGGGACAGGAGGACTGCTCCTTCGGCGGATGGATGTAGGCACTGACATTCTGGCCACGCCGAAGGCCGTAGCTCTGGAGGAGGCAGCGCGGTACGAAGGTGCTCTTGGCCTGGAGGCGAAAGGAATCCTTGGCGTAGACAATCGCCCCATCACCATTGTCCAGCTGCTCCAGCACCCCCTCTACGCGAATCGGAGTGCCCCCCTCCAGCGCGTGCAGCATGCAGACATCCAGAACCTTGCCGCGCGACGGCATGTGCTCCTCCGGCATCAGCGCCGACTCACCGACGAATTTCAGGAGCTGCACCTGGGTCTGGGCATAGGCCTGCATGAGGTCGAAGACCTCGTCCGTTTCCCGAAAGGTGTCGGCGAAGAAGTGGTCCAGGAAATCCTTTCGGCGAAAAATTTCCAGGTTGCGCAGGCCGCCCAGGGCAAAATTACCGATGCGCAGGCTGCGGTTTCCGTTTCCACTGTTCGGCCGCTGGGAATTTTGGTAATGGCCGACCGGGGCATTGGAGCGATAGGAAGCGTGGTTGGGCAGCCGATTCGGCCGATGGGGCATCGCCGTCGTGCTAAAGCGCCGTCCATTGCCCATCGGACGGGACATATTTTCCCCCGACGCGGCGCCGCGGGAGAAGCGCATTGGGGCCTGGGAAAAAGATTCCCGGTTCCTCGGTCGCAAAGACGTAGGCCTCGCCTCATCCTCCCAGTCCTCCGAGGTCGTTTCTCTGAACGGGTGTGTATCCTCGGAGTCCGAAAGCATTTCCGAAACCCTACGGGGCCGAGGGCCCCACTCCTCCCGGACTTCCTCCTTCGCCGGCTCCTTATAGGCGAACATCGTCCTCTGGGTTGGACGTAGCCCCTCCACCGGCGTCGGAACCTTCGCCTCCTTTGGCAGCCGTGGGGTCGGAGCCACCGTGGCTTTGCGGCCGACCCGACCGCGTGTCAGACGGGGCTTCTTCACCGCATCAGGGGCCTCCGAAGCCGCCGCCGAAGACTTTTTCCCCGTCTTCCGCTCTTTTTTGGGCGGGACGACCTCTCCTTCAACCCGCTTCTTGGGCGGGCGTCCTCGACGGGCACGGGGCTTCTCCACGATTTCCAGGCCCTCCAGGGGCAAGTGCTCTTTTTTTTCCATAAACCAACAGGCTCTGATAAAAAATGACCGGAGAGTGTTTGGAAAACTTCTTCTCCCCAAAGACACCCAAAATCCCCATCGGCCCCATGGCCTATGGAGAACCAAATTCGATGACCTCTGAGAAAACTAGAAAGAGACACTTAGCAAGCCTTTGCTCAAAAAATTTTTATCCGGAAGCGCCGATGTGAATAAAAAAATCTTCCAGGGGTAAAAATCTCCCAGATCCGGCGGATCCATTGCCACCCCAAACGCCGCCGGTCTTTCCAAACACCGCCGTTGCGGCCCCGGGTGGCTGTCCCGTCGCAGCCCCTGGACGGTTGTCTGTCTTGGGTGGCTGTCTTTGGCTCCCTTCGGGAGCGGCCCGCGCAGCGGGCCCCAATGGAGGGAATAAAAGAATTTTATTCCCTCCATTGCAAAGACAGCCACCAAACACCCCCTCCAAACCGAATACAGCCCCAGCCGGATCCAGCCTAAACCGACCAGAGGAATTAACGATTGAATTCCCCCGAGAAGCACCTAGAGTGCCGCTCCACGCATATGATTTCCTTTCTTCAGGGGTTTTTGCAAAAGCACCACAAGTGGATCTTCTCCCTCCTTCTCTTCGTGATCATCGTCTCCTTCGTCTTCACCATCGGCAACTCGCCCGGCATCGGGACCGGCCGTCGGGCAAAGCGGGAGAAATTCTTCGGCTACGACCTCCATTCCGAGCGCGAGCGGAATGCGCTGTTTCGGGAAACCCAGGTGAGCACGGTGCTCAATGGGACCTTTATCTTCTTCGAAGCCCAGCTGGTCCAGCGCGCCCTTCAGCGCGCCCTCGAGCTCCACCATGCCCAGGAACTTCACATTCCCGAGCCCGGCGAGGAGCAGCTGCGGGAGAAAATCCAGCAGATGCCGAAGTTCTTCGCCAAGGACACCCGGGACTTCGATGCCGCCAGCTACGAGAAGACGATCCAGGAACTGCTCCAGGAGCCCCAGATGACTCCGGCAATTATCCAGAAGGTGCTTAGCGACGACTGGAAAATCGAATACGTGCGAGGGGCCCTGGGCCGACAGGGCTATGCCTTTCCCTCCCAGGCCAGAGACAGGCTGGAGCGGGTCGAGACGCAGTACAGCTTCGATGTCCTCTCGCTGGCGGAGGAGGATAAGGATGAGGACAGGGT
>JAITKE010000059.1 GCA_031278595.1 Puniceicoccales bacterium | reverse complement strand
TATGAGCCTGACGAGCTACCAGACTGCTCCACCCTGCGATACGAGCTAGGGTTTCTTCAAAAAAAGCCTGGCGTCAAGAGAAAATGAGTTCTGCGAGAGACGCTCATTTTTCTTGACTCGACGTCAGGTGTTCTTGGCTGTAAGAAAACAGCCTTTATGAAAAGCAGGTTTTTCGTCGTGAAAGGTAAGTTCTTCATTTTATTAGGATTCTGTTTGGCCTTATCCGCTTGTACTACGCTCGAGTTGGCTAAAGTCAAAAAACAGCTGAATGATCCTAATTTGTCCGAGTATGAACGGGAAACTTTGCTCACAGAAAAAGATCGTCTCAGTTTTTTGGGTGAGGGATTTTTGTCCGGAGACGCGGTCTATCTGGCCCATTTGCGGTCTTGTTTGAGGCGTGATCCGATGGATCCCGATTTGAATGAAAAATTCCTTGTGGCCCAGAGGGATGCCTATAACCGAAGAGAAAAAATGGCGAGGAGTGTCCTGTATTATTAATAAGAAAAATGGCTGGGATTGGTCCGTATCATTGAGGAAACAGGGGGTTCTTGTTGAGGGAATGAGGGATTGGGAGGATGTGGTGGCGCTGTCTTTGCAGCGCCGGAGGGGAAGGGAACCTTCCCCCTCCGGCGCTGAGGGCCCGCGCAGCGGGCCGCTCCCGAAGGGAGCCAAAGACAGCGCCACCCATCAACCCCGAGCCCTCCCCTCATCCCTCAGCGGCCCAAACCCCCGAGCTGCTCAAACCTAGAGCCACTACAAAATCCCGAGCCACCGCTCCGGGCCATTCTCAGCCCCCATCTCCTTTTTTTTCGGACGATGAGAACGCAGAAACGCGGCAGAAATATCAGAGCTCATCGGTTTGGGTGAAATCTGGAGACCCTTTTCGTGCCGGTGGCGGTCGTTTTAGTCTGGGGGATTTGGGGAAGTGGAGAGCTTGGAACACGCGGGTTTGCGCGTTCAGCTAATCCGCATCGGAGTTCAGATTTTCGTCGTGGACGAGGCCCTTCTCCCGCAGGAGTTCCATGATCCGGGCGGCGCGGTTGTAGCCGATCTTGAGCTTGCGCTGGAGGAAGGAAGTGGAGGCGTGCTGGTGGGAGCGGATGATCCCCAGGGCCTGGGGGATGAGCTCGTCCTCCCATTCCTCACCGGTGCTGGGGTCGCTGTCGCCGCCGAGGTCGATCTGCTCCTGCACCTCCTGGGCATAGCGGGGCTCGCCGTTCCGCTCCCGGAGGAAGCTGACGATCTGCTCGATCTCGCCGTCCGAGACCAGGGCTCCCTGGGCCCGCAGAATCCCCGATGGCCCTGGAGTGGAGACCAGCATGTCGCCGTAGCCCAGCAGGGTTTCGGCCCCACCCGTGTCCAGAATCGTCCGGCTGTCCACCTTGGAGGCAACTTTAAAGGCGATGCGGCAGGGCAGATTGGCCTTGATGATACCGGTGATGACGTTGACCGAGGGCCGCTGGGTGGCGAGGATCAGGTGAATGCCCGCCGCCCGGGCGAGCTGGGCCAGGCGCGCGATGCCGGTCTCGATGTCGCTCGGCGCCACCATCATCAGGTCGGCGATTTCGTCGATGATGCAGACGATGGTGGGGAGCTTTTTCTCGGGCAGGACGGTGTCGGCCACGGCCTCCTCCTCCACTCGCCGGAGGGCCTGCCGCTCCTCGGTCGACAGTTCCTGCTCCGCAGCCGCCGCGGCGCGCTGGGCCTCCCGATCCTGAAGAATCTTGGCATTGAAGCCCGCGAGGTTGCGCACGCCGGCCCGGGCGAATATCTGGTAGCGCTGCTCCATCTCGCCAATCAGCCATTTGAGCGCATTGGGCACTTTTTTCGGATCGGTCACGACCGGGATCAGCATGTGCGGCAATTGGTTGTAGCCCTGCATCTCCACGATTTTCGGGTCGACCATGAGGAAGCGCAGATCATCCGGAGTGGCGTGGTAGAGCAGGGAGGCAATGATGGCGTTGAGGCAAACGGTTTTCCCGGCACCGGTCGCGCCGGCGATGAGCAGGTGCGGCATGCGGGCGAGGTCCTGGATCAGCGGCTCGCCGGTGACCGTCCGGCCCAGGACGATGGGGATTTCCGCCTGGTTCTGGGCCCATTCCTCCGAATTGAGGATTTCCCGCAGGCGGACGGTGAGGGCATGGCGGTTGGGGATTTCGATGCCGACGCAGCCCCGGCCCGGCACCGGGGCCAGGATGCGGACGGAACGGGCGGCCAGGTTCAGGGCGATGTTCTTGTCCAGGCTGAGGATTTTCTCGACCCGCACCCCCACTTCCGGTGTCAGGTCATAGCGGGTGATCACCGGTCCGCAGTGGATCTCGCCCGCGTGGACGCTTACACCGAACTGGGCGAGGGTTTCGACGAGCTTTTCCGCCACTTCGGCACAATTCTCCGGCGGCAATTGCTTCGCATCCCCCCGTTCGAGCAGATCCAGCGGCGGGAAGAGGTAATCCCCGCGGTGCCGGTTAAAGCCCGAAGGAGTGCCGGCGGCAGTCCCCGCCCTCCCGACCGCGTCCGCCGTTCCGGATCGGCCATAGGGGATTTCCCGCGACGGAAGAGCTGACGCCGCCGGCGGGATCGGGACCGGAGAAATGTTAACCGTTCTGGAAATGACCGGTGTCCTGGGGACGGCTCGTGCCTCGGTCTTCTCCTTCTTCAAGTCCTTCAGGTTGTCGTCAGGTACTTTCTTGAAACGTCGTCGGAAGAGGGCTCTGCCCAGGCGGCCGAGGAGGCGCAAGGCAAATCGGAGGCAACGCCCCGTCCAGCGGAGAATTTGGACCAGGGCGCGCCAGAGCTGGAGAATGCAGCGGCCCAGCTGCAGCCCACGCCGGTGGAGGAGATGTCCCATCGAGGCCTCGCGGGAGAAGAGGAGGCAGGCGGAGGCCAGGCCCAGGCTGAGCAGGGAGGCCCAGCTGCCGACGAGGCCGAGGGCGCGGAAACAGGGATTTTCCCAAAAATGTCCCCAGAGACCGCCCAGGCCGGCGCTGAGGTGGGTGGCCGGCCAGGAATGGGCCGGAAGGCAGTGGGTTCGCTCGTAGAGGCGGCCGAGGGCGGCGGCGCAGGAGAGGAGGCCGAGCGTCGCGAGCCGGCGGGACCAGCCCCAGGCCTGTCCCCGGGTCAGGAGGGGGAAAAGTCCGTACCACAGGCCAATGAGGATGAGCAATGGCCAGCCAAGACCCAGTATCCTGAGGCCCCAGAAGGAGAGGAAGATTCCCCAGCTGCCGACGAGATTTTCCCCCGCGTGCCGGGCCGCTGCGGTGCTGACGAAGGCACTTTGCTGTGGCTGGAAATCCACGAGCGCGATGCCGGCCAGGGCGGCGATGAGGAAGAGGCCGAGGCTCCAGAAAAAGCGCCCCACGCCCCGAAGAGGCGCTTCGGGCTTGGGCACCGGACTGTTTTTTTTGGCTTTCATGCCCTCAGGGGAATGTGGTATTTCCGGAAACTGTCGATGGCCAAATCAGTTTGCAGTTTGGGGTGGGTGGGCGGGGATCTGGCCGGCTTTCGATTCCTGCGGAATCGGGGGCGCCCCCCCGGGGGGGGGGGCGCCCCCGGGGGGGGGGGAAAAAAAAATTTTTGAGCCCACCGGCAAACCCGGCCCCAAAAAAACCCCCAAACCAA